>JANXQR010000324.1 GCA_025353435.1 Acidobacteriota bacterium
CTCATCGAGCGCGGGCCACGGGTAGTCCGGCTGTTCGGCGGCCAGGAGGTCCTCATATCGCAGGTAGCCATCAGGTAATTCTGCGGCTTCACCGACTACGATGACCCGCTCAACCGTGCGAAGGCTCTTTGCCACACTGGCAAGCACGGGAAGGAGTGAGGCATCCACAAACACAATCCGATCCTCGCCATGATTGATAACGTACGCGAGCTGTTCCGGGAAGAGGCGCAGATTGAGCGTGTGAACCACGGCGCCCATTGACGATACCGCGTAGTAGGCTTCGAGGTGCTCTTGCGTGTTCCAGCAGAGCGTGCCAACGCGGTCGCCGGGGCGAATGCCAAGCCTTTCAAGTGCCATGGCAAGTCGCTTTACGCGTGCGCCAACTTCGCGAAAGGTGGCGCGCTTGGCTCCATTGCAGGTCCAGGTTACAACTTCACATGCGCCGTGAACCATTACGCCGTAGTCAAAGATGGACCCGATCGACAGGGGAAAATCGGACATCGTCGAGAGCACGGGAGACCTCCGGTTGCGCCAAATTTGGCAATTCTATCCTGCGGGGATCAGAAGGCTCAATTGTTGCAGTCGAACGGGGCCAATTCCCATCCTGAAGGCTTGTAAAGTAGGAAGTATCGACAGCATGACCCATGCCTTCCGATCAACACGCGTGGTTTTGCCCAGTGGGGTTGCTCCCGCCACTTTAATTGTGGATCGGGAGCGTATCACTGCGATCGGTGAGTGGAGCGATGTGCCGAGCGCAGCAATCCTGCGCGACTTTGGCGACTTGGTGGTATTGCCGGGGCTGGTGGATTCGCACGTGCACATCAACGAGCCGGGCCGAACCGAGTGGGAAGGATTCGAAACCGCGACACGGGCCGCGGCGGCGGGCGGGGTAACGACGCTGGTGGACATGCCGCTCAACTGTGTTCCCGAGGTTACGTCCGTTGCGGCGCTCGAGGCAAAACGGGCAGCGGCCGATGGAAAGGCCTGGGTGGATTGGGCTGCTTGGGGTGGAGTGGTGCGCGGCAATGCCGGGGACATCAGGCCGATGATTGACGCCGGGGTTCCGGGATTCAAGTGCTTTCTGATTCACTCCGGCATCGATGGATTCCTTTGGGTTGACGAAGCCGACTTGCGTTTGGCGCTGCAGAGACTGCAAGGAAAAGGACTTCCTTTACTAGCCCATGCCGAGGTTCCTGGACCCGTGCAAGCGGCGACGGAAGCGATCGGCCGAGCGGGATCGGATTGGCGAAGGTACTCGACTTATCTCGCGTCACGCCCGGACGAAACGGAGATTGAGGCGATAGAACTGCTCATTCGCCTAGCGGAAGAATTTCAAACACCTGTCCACATTGTTCATCTATCGAGTGCGAGGGCGCTGCCGCTGTTGGCCGATGCGCGCATGCGTGGAGTTCCAATCACAGTGGAGACATGCACGCACTATCTCTGGTTTGCGGCGGAGGACATTCCTGACGGGGCGACGGAGTACAAATGCGCGCCCCCACTCCGAACGGCTGCGAATCGCGAGCAGTTGTGGAGTGCGCTGACTGATGGGCTCATTGAAATGGTTGTGACCGATCACTCTCCTTGTATTCCAACTATGAAGCGCCTTGAAGATGGACGATGGGATCAGGCGTGGGGTGGAATTGCGAGTCTTGGATTGACGCTGCCTGTTCTGTGGACAGGGATGTCGCGGCGTGGATTAGATGATGATTCCGGATTGGAGCGCACTGCGGAATGGCTTTCAGTTGCTCCCGCGCGGTTGGCGGGTATGTCAGCTGAGAAGGGTGGGCTGCGGGTTGGGGCAGATGCAGATCTTGCGGTGTTCGATCCGAAAGCTGAGTGGACGGTTAGTACCGAGGACCTATATTTCAGGCATAAGTTGTGTCCATATATTGGAGCGAATTTGCGTGGTCGCGTCATGGAAACATGGCTTCGTGGCGAACGGGTTTACACCGGCGGGGATTTTGAAGGCTATCCACGCGGACGGGAATGGGTGAGGGGATGAGAGATCGAGCCCTCCGCGTGATGGAGGAATGTGCGTGCATTGCGGAGATGTCGGAGGAGCCGGGCCGCATAACGCGGCTCTACTTAACACCTCCCATGCACAGCGTGCATGAGTATCTGCGTGATCGCATGGAGATGCTGGGGATGCGCGTTCGTGTGGATGCCGCGGGAAACCTACGTGGGCTTTGGGAACCGCGCGGGTACAGACAGCAACGCCTGGTGATCGGGTCGCACTTAGACACTGTTCCGAATGCGGGCGCGTATGACGGGGTGCTGGGAGTGGTCATCGCACTCGAATGGATTGTGCTGGCGCAGGAGATGAGCCTTTCGATCCCCATCGAGGTCATTGGATTCTCCGAAGAAGAAGGCGTGCGCTACGGCGTGCCGTTTCTCGGCAGCACCGCAGTGGCGGGTTGCTTCGATCGAAGGCTACTCGATCTGCGGGACAGGGATGGAAAATCTCTCGAACAGGCAATTCGTGATTTTGGTTTGGATCCAGGGGCGATTGATCAGGCCAAAATTGACAACGATGTGATCGGGTTTGTTGAAGTCCACATTGAACAAGGGCCGGAGTTAGAAGAGGGAGATTTGGGCGTCGCCGCGGTGACGGACATTGTGGGGCAGACACGTGGAACACTCACATTCACGGGACATGCCAATCATGCTGGAACAACGCCCATGCACCACCGCCGGGATGCGTTGGCAGCAGCGGCAGAATGGATCTCGATTGTCGAAGACATTGCGCTTCGAACGGAGGCGTTGGTCGCCACAGTGGGGCGAGTTTTCATACAGCCGAACGCGGTGAACGTGATTCCAAGCGTAGTTGAGGTGAGTCTCGATTGCCGGCATGCCGACGATTCGATTCGTAGTCTCGCCGTGGGTGAGCTGATAACGCGTGGGCGAGACATCGCCAGCCGCCGAGGGATCGCAACGGACTGGAGCGTGCTGGCCAACCATCCCGCCGTTCCGATGGATCGGCAGTTAACGGCGCTAATGGTGGATGCAATGAGCGCGGCTGGATTGGCTGCCAAGACAATGACGAGTGGGGCTGGGCACGACGCGATGGTCATGGCTAGGCGCGTTCCTGCGACGATGCTATTTCTGCGCAGTCCAGGCGGTATAAGCCACGATCCATGCGAGTCCGTCCTTGTTGAAGATATTGAGGCTTCATTGCACGTGGCGCGAAAGTTTCTGGAGCGGCTGGCGTCAAGTGTCGGCTAAAATCGAGCAACGGATTATTGGATCGAGGTTGATGCGTGCACCACCTGGGAGCAACCCGGAGCAGCCTGAAGCGGGACCACCTGCTGCAAACACCCGACACGTTTGTCCGCACGCCATTGCCAGGCGCGAGCGGTGTTGAATTCGTGGTGCATGTAGCGCCACAAATGGGCGCGGCCTTTACTCAATTCACTGCTGAGTTCTCGCCGGGCGGCGTGTTGGGCCCGGCTCCGGCGCAACGATTTCTATTTGTGCTGCAGGGCGAATTGATTCTCGAATTGGGAGCGGAGACGTATCGGCTTTCTGAAGATGGCTACGCTTACCTGCCGCAGGGAACGGCGCATACCGTTCGAGCTGAAAACAGCGCTCGAGCCGCAATCATCGAGAAGGCTTACGTGCACGCCGGCCATGGTGAACCGCCGCAAGTCGTGATTGGGAATGAGCGAGATAAGTCAGATCTGCCTCTCATGGGAGATTCTTCGCTGCGAGTGCGCGCACTAATGGAGGATGGACCTGCGTATGATTTCGCCGTTAATACGATGACCTATGATCCAGGAGCGGCACTCAGCATGGTGGAGATCCATGTCATGGAGCATGGTCTGCTGATGCTGGAGGGAGGCGGCATCTACAAGCTCAGTGATTCTTGGTATCCGGTTGAGGCCGGCGATTTCATCTGGATGGCTCCATACTGCCCGCAATGGTTTGGGGCGCTGGGGAAGCGGCCCGCAAAGTATCTCATTTACAAGGACTGGCGCCGACATCCATTGGGAGCGTGAAACCATGACAACCGTTGGTCCAAAGCTTTCGATTGACGGGCTGATCGCGGAGTTAAAAACGCTCGGGAATATTTCTGAGGCCGAACCGCCGGTGGTTACGCGCGTGGTGTTTGGCGAGGCGGATTTGCGCGCGCGTGCTTATGTGAAGCAGTTGTGCGCGGATGCCGGATTAGCGGTGAGCGAAGACGCGATTGGCAACACGTTTGCACTCTGGGAGGGCACCGATCCGGAGCTTGCCCCAATTGGCACGGGGTCGCACATTGATGCCATTCCGAATGCCGGCTTGTACGACGGGTGCGTGGGCGTGCTGGGCGGTCTTGAAGCCATTCGAACTTTGAAACAACTTGGTTTTACGCCGAGACGTTCCATTGAGCTTGTAATTTTTACGGCGGAAGAGCCGACCCGTTTTGGAATCGGATGCCTGGGTAGCCGGATGATGGCGAACGCGCTCACGCCGGAGAAGGCACGAAACTTGCGGGATAAACAAGGACGCACTCTCGATGAACTCCGCGCGTGGGCGGGATTCGAAGGTTCACTCGAAAGCGTCGCAATGCCACTTGGACGTTTCGGTGGTTTCGTTGAGTTGCACATTGAGCAGGGACCGACGTTGGAGCGGGAGGGCGTCGACATCGGATTGGTCACCCATATCGCGGCGCCTGCAAGCTTGCGGATTACAGTCGACGGCGAAGGCGGACACGCTGGCGCCACGTTGATGCCAGGCCGTAAAGACGCACTCACCGCCGCGGCAGAACTGATCCTCGCGCTGGAGGCAGCAGCGAAGGCGACGGGCGCGATTGATACGGTCGCAACGACGGGTGTGTGCGATGTGTTTCCGGGCGCGGTAAATAGCATTCCCTCGCGCGTTCGACTTGAAACCGATATTCGCGATATTGACGGCGCGCGTCGTGATCGAGTGATCGATTCCCTGAAAGCGGCTTGCATCGACGTGGAGAGCCGGCGCGGGGTGACAATCACGTTGGAGCAAGTGAATGCTGACCCTCCAGCAACCTGCGATGCGGCAATCCTCGCGGCTCTCGAAGACTCCGCAAAGGCTGCGGGCAAAAGCTACAGAAAAATGGTCAGCCGCGCATACCACGACTCTCTATTCGCGGCACGCATCGCCCCGGGCGCCATGCTGTTCATCCCGTGTCGTGGAGGCGTGAGCCACCGGCCTGACGAGTATGCATCGCCCGAGTGGATTGGAGCGGGAGTTCAAATATTGGCGCGGACTCTCGCGCATCTCGCGAGTTAAGCTTTCGCTGAATCCGAAGCAACGGCTGCTTTGCTTTCCGGCCGCATCGATGTATGCTATCCCTCAACCCGTACGGCGAGGCTGGCTTCCCTGACCATGAGCACGAGCGCGAAAACCCGCATCGTTGGCTCTTCTGTCCCCCGGAAAGAAGGGGTGGACAAATTGATGGGACGCGCTCGCTACGTGGACGACATTGAGCGCGATGGTATGTGGCACGGGGCAACGGTGCGCAGCAGTATTCCCCGAGGAATCATTCGCTCCATCGAATTTGATCCGCGAATTGACTGGGGAGAGTTTGCTGTTGTTACGGCTGCGGATGTTCCAGGGGAAAATCACATTCAGCTCATTTTTGCGGATCAACCCTGTCTTGCGGATGGACAGGTGAATCACTGCGAAGAGGCCATCGCGCTGCTCGCGCATCCGAACAAGCAGAAGTTGCGTGAAGCCGTGGCAGCGGTGCGCATTGATTACGAACCGCTACCCGCCGTCTTCACAATCGAGGAGAGCGAGCGGCAGGATGTGATCGTGTGGGGCGAGGACAATATCTTCAAGAGTTTTTTACTTGAAAAAGGAAATGTGGATCAAGCCTGGACCGGTGCTGCACATGTGATTGAGGGAGAATACCGAACGGGCGCGCAGGAGCATCTCTATATCGAGAACAATGGCATGATTGCCGAGTACAATTCGGCCCACGGCGTAACCGTGTGGGGATCATTGCAGTGTCCTTACTACGTGCATAAGAGCCTGATGGCTGTATTCGGGTTACCTGAGGAGAAGGTTCGGGTAATCCAGACTGAAACAGGCGGCGCATTTGGCGGTAAGGAAGATTTCCCCTCGGTTCTTGGATCGCACGCGGCGCTGCTTGCCATGAAAGCTGGCCGGCCGGTGAAGATGATCTACGACCGGATGGAGGACCTTGCCGCGACGCCGAAGCGCCATCCGTCGCGCATACGCCACCGCACGGCCGTAGATGCGAACGGAATGCTTCTCGCCATGGATATCGAGGTGGCAACGGATGGCGGCGCTTATTCGACACTTTCGTCGACTGTGCTTTCGCGAGCGACCTTGCATTCCCCGGGTCCATATGTTTGCCCCAACGTGCGCGTGAGGTCCCGCGCTTGGGCCACGAACACCGTGCCGTACGGGGCGTTTCGCGGGTTCGGAGCCCCGCAGGCTATCTTCGCGATTGAACGACACATGGACGAGATTGCCGCAGGAATTGGAATGGATCCAATCGAGTTGCGCCGGCGGAACTTCTTACAAGATGGAACCACTACCGCGACCGAACAAGTGATGCGCGAGCATGTAATCATGGACAAGCTCCTGGATCGGGCACTCACAGAGAGCAATTACTACGCTCGCAAGACCCAGTTCGCGCAGGAGAATCCTGCCAGTGCTATCAAGCGCGGCATTGGCATCGCGGCGTTCTTTCACGGGTCTGGATTCACGGGCTCGGGCGAGCGCAACCTGAACTCGCTGGCCGGTGTTGATGTAACAAGCGAGGGCAAGGTTCGCGTGCTTGTTTCTAGCACGGAATTCGGGCAAGGCACGAATACCATCCTCACCCAGATTGCATCTGAAGCGATCGGACTAGATATCGGCGATGTGGTCATGGCGCTGCCGGACACGGGCATTGTTCCGAACAGCGGCCCAACGGTGGCTTCGCGTACTTCGATGGTTGTCGGCAAGCTGATTCAACGGGCGGGAACGCAGCTTGTGTCCATGCTGCACGACAAAGCTGGATTGGAAGAATCATTCACACGCGCGGAGTTCTTTGCAGCTTGCGAGCGATATCGCGCGAAACTTGGCGATGTTGTCTCTCTTTGTCGCTATGAGCCACCGCCGAATATCTTCTGGGACGATCAGAAGTATCGTGGTGAGGCATATCCGGCTTACGCCTGGTCCATCCATGTTGCGCAGGTTGCAGTGGATACCATCACGTACTCCACAGAGGTTGAGGATTTCTGGGCGGTGCAAGAGGTCGGGCGGGTCCTCAATCCGGTTCTCGCAGGAGGGCAGATCGAAGGCGGAGTCGCGCAGGGAATTGGCTACGCGCTCTACGAGAAGGTTGTGTGGCAGAACGGACGTATGGCCAACAATCAGATGACCAACTACATTATGCCCACGGCTGAAGATGTCCCACCGATTCATGTCCTCTTTGAGGAGATTCCATTTATGCATGGCGGATTCGGCGCGAAGGGTATTGGTGAATTGCCGCACGATGGGCCTGCCCCGGCAATTCTCAACGCAATCAAGGATGCTACAGGGGTTAGTTTCTGCAGCATTCCGCTCATGCCGGAAGATATTCTTGCAAAGCTCGTAGTTGCATCGTCAATCGAAGTGGCCGCAACCGTATGAACCCATCTTGGCCGTCGATCAATCTTCGCGTTAACGGCGAGCATCACTCGCTGAACCTCCCACCAATGAAGCGTCTACTTGATGTGTTGCGCGAAGATCTGCATTTGACCGGCACCAAGGAAGGCTGCGGAGAAGGCGAGTGTGGGTCCTGTTCAGTGCGGATGGATGGAGAACTGGTAAATAGCTGCATGGTTCCGGTGCTTCAGGCTCAGGACGCATGTGTAGAGACGGTGGAAGGGCTGGCGTGTGATGCTGAATTGCACCCGTTGCAGAAGGCATTCCTTGAATTCGGAGGCGCGCAATGCGGCATTTGCACGCCGGGCATGCTGATGGCAGCTTCACACTTACTTGCGCACAATCCGACTCCGAACATCGCAGAGATTCGGGATGGACTCGCGGGCAATCTTTGCCGATGTACTGGTTTCATCCGTATTTTCGATTCGGTGATTGCGACGATCGCGTCAAATGCAAAGTCGCAACAGGAGCGCAATGCGCGGTAATCCAGAAGCGCACGAGCTGGTCGCGCCAGGCACACTTTCAGGTGTGCTTTCAATGCTCGCCAACGAGCCCGGGAAGTGGACGCCGATCGCAGGCGGCACTGAATTGATGGTTGCTCACGCGGCAGGCCGGCTCTCCGCGCGTTGTCTGGTGAGCCTTTGGGGCATCCGCGACATGCGTTTTATTCGGGCCGAACCGGATAGCATTGCCGTGGGAGCGGGTTCAACGTTCAGTGACTTGCGAAATCATCAGGCGATTTCCGCGGAATTCCCTTTGCTGGCAAAGGCTGCAAGCTGGATTGGCTCCGTTGCCAACCAGAGCCGGGCAACGCTCGGTGGAAACCTTGCCAACGGCTCTCCTGCCGCAGACTCGTCGCCAGCTCTGCTCGCCTACGACGCACAATTGGAATTGATCTCGGCGCGCGGAACCCGGCGCGTGCCTTATGCCGAGTTTCACACCGGCTACAAGCACAATGTAATGGCCGCCGATGAGCTGCTGTATGCGGTGCACCTACCTCGCCGCTTTGGTCAACATCGACAGTATCTGCGCAAAGTCGGAACGCGGCGGGCGATGGCTATCTCAAAGGTTGCGCTCGCCGGATGCGCCCTGGTTGAGCAGGGAACGGTGCGTGAGATCCGGATCGGCGCGGCGAGCATTGCGGCATATCCTACGCGACTTTACCGTACTGAGGACTCGATTTCCGGACAAGTACTTGCCCCTGAAACGCTACGCGCGGCGCGAGTCTCAGCGCTGTCCGAGGTGCAGCCGATCGACGATATTCGCTCTACAGCCGAGTATCGCCGGATTGTGATCGCCAACCTGTTGGAGGAGTTTCTGCGCAGCCTGACGGGAGCAGGCGGCCAGCAATGAATCCAGTACTTGCCAAGTGGAACGAGGCCGACAGCGAATCAGCGCAGGAATCCACGATTGCGTGCTGCGGTGCAATTCGATGGGCAAACGCGATGATCGCTCATCGACCGATCGGGACTGAGTCAGAACTTCATAACACCGCCAACCTTACCTGGAGTGAAATGGGGGAATCAGATTGGATCGAAGCATTCGCCTGTCACCCGCGCATCGGAGAGCGCAACCAATCGCATTCATTGTCTCAGTCTTCAAAGTGGTCAGAGCAGGAGCAATCGACAATGGGCTCTGCCGCGACAACGACTCTTACCCAACTTGCAGAGGGTAACGCCTGTTATGAAAACAAGTTCGGTTTCACTTACATTGTGTGTGCAACGGGAAGGACTCCTGAAGAGATGTTAGAGATTCTCACGCGGCGCCTCCGCAACGATCGCGCATCAGAGCTGCGCGAAGCCGCCGAACAGCAACGTCAGATTATGCACCTTCGTTTGAGAAAGTGGCTTGAGCAATGAGCGCAATTACAACCCACGTCTTGGATATAGCGCTTGGGATGCCGGCGGCAGGAATTCGAGTCTTTCTGGAACTGCGGGTCGAAGATCGTTGGAGGATTGTCGCGGAAAGCGTGACTGATCGAGACGGGCGATGCCGCGACCTCGCACCTGACCCAGAGAATGGCACTTATCGCTTGACCTTCAAGACGGGTGAATATTTGAAGGGGCAAGGCCGTACCACCCTTTACCCGGAGGTTTCGGTTGTGTTTGAGCGCCGCTCAGATGCGCATTACCACCTTCCACTGTTGCTGAGTGATAACGGCTACACGACATATCGAGGGAGTTGATGCATGGTACGAATCGGTGCGAACCAATACGGAAAATCGCGCGTTCGGCTGTCGCGAATCACGCGGCATGGCGATCGGCATGACTTCCAGGAATGGAACGTGCGTGTCTTGCTGCGAGGAGATTTCGACGACAGTTTCACGAAGGCAGATAACAACAACATCTTGCCGACGGACACCATGAAGAACACGGTTTACTCTCTTGCGCGCGATTCCAGAACAATGACGATTGAGGAGTTTGCCATTGAGCTGGGCGACTATCTACTGCAGAGCAATACTCAGGTAATCGAGATCACCGTAGAGATTTCCGAACGGGCATGGAAGCCGATGATCGTGGATTCCAGGCCTGAGCCGCAAACCTTCAAGCTCGAAGGGCCGGAGCTTCAGACCGTACTCGCGATCGGCACAAGGAGTGGCCCCTGGTCAGTAACATCGGGGATAGACGGGCTAACTATATTGAAAACGACGAAGTCGGGATTCGAAGGATACCTCAAAGACAAACTCACTACGTTGAAGCCCGTGAGCGATCGCATTTTTGGAACCAGTGTAACGGCTACTTGGCAGTTTTCATCGCCAAATCCGCCATACGCCGCGCTGCGCGCTCAAGTGGTTTCGACCCTATTGAAAGAGTTCGCCACTCACGATAGCAAGAGCGTTCAACACACTTTATTTGACATGGGGAAAGCAGCTCTCGCAGCCGCGCCCGAATTGGCACGAATTACTCTGATCATGCCCAACCTGCACCATCTGCTCGCGGATCTGAGCCCGTTCGGACAAGATAATCCGAATCACATCTTTGTTCCCATCGACGAACCACACGGATACATCGAAGCCGTGATCGAGCGTTAATCGTATAGATGGAGCCTCCGAGCATCGCGTCTGAATGGCTACGAAACGTGGAGCTCCAACACCAAAATCTGCACTGGACTTGACCTTTGACGCAGATTGTCAGAGACTGATCCTCACCTCGAGACAATTTCCGGCGGCATTGAAGGTTCGACCATTGTCTGATCAATTCAATACAAAAGTCACCGGACAACAGGCGTCGCCCCAAAGCTTCGGACTCCACACCGGCGCGCTAGGAGCGGCTGAGACGTTGGCGCAGTCCGTTTCCGCGACTGCACCTTCTACGTCTTCATCGCTCACAATTCCTCTTGTGTTTGCTCTTGCTGGAAATGGCACGTGGCTTGTCTATCTAATGGCGACCGTCGTGATATTGCTCGTGGGATTCTGTATTGGGCGGTTCGCGCGCATTTCGGCCTCTCCCGGGTCGCTTTACAGCTACACTGCGCAGACTTTGCCCCCCACATTTGGCATCCTCGCCGCGTGGGGATTGTTGATCGCCTACATTGCTACCGGCGCATCTGTGGCCGGTGGCGCACTGTATTATGTCGGCCTCCTCTCCCATCAGTTCCTGCACTGGGCTCCTCAACCCTTCGTCACACTCGGGGTGGTCTGCGCCCTAGCCGGGTACATAGCATTCCGCGATGTAAAGCTGTCGGCAGAAGTTATGCTATGGATCGAAATCGCCTCGGTAGCCTTAGTGATGGCCGTGCTCGCGCTTCTCATTTTCAAGGTAGGACTTCGGCTCGATCTGGACCAAGTCAGACTCAAGGGAGTTCACTTTTCTTCGCTGGGTCCCGCGCTGGTCCTATCCATTTTCAGCTTCGTCGGGTTTGAGAGCGCGACCACCCTTGGTGCAGAAGCCCGCAATCCCTTGCGAACGATTCCACGGGCAGTCTTGCAATGCGCGGTGCTAGCCGGCTTGTTCTTCATCCTTTGCTCTTATTCTGAGGTTCTTGGCTTTCACGGGGTGCCGACTAACCTGGCCGAAACCAGCAGCCCCCTGCATCTGCTTGCGGCCAAAGCGGGGGTGTCTCCCCTGGGCACTGGAATTGACATTGGGGCAATGGTCAGCATGTTCGCCTGCGTGCTAGCCTGCGCGACGGCGGCTGCCCGTGTCATCCTGCGAATGTCTCATGCGGGGATTCTGCCGGCAAGCCTGCAGCGCACAAGTCCTGTGCACGGAACCCCTGCTGCAGCCATTGCCATAAGCTCGATTCTCATGTTTCTTGGCACGGCAGCCATGGCGACTCGTGGAATTACAGGATTCGATATGTACGACCTCGCGGGGTCTTTGTCAGTGTTTGGATTTCTTACTGCATACGCACTTGTCGCGCTCGCAGTCCCCTTTGCAGAGCGGCGGCGTGGGCAGGCCTCGGTGCTGATTTCTCTTGTCAGTTGGGTCACAGTTCTGGTGATTGTAATGGTCGCGATCTTCGATATTCGATCGAGCTCCGATCCCGCCCACGCGCGCATTCCCTACATCTACCTCGCGTATGTGACAGTCGGCCTGATTATCCACTTCGCCAAAAGAAAGCCCTATCGGACTTAGGCCTTGTAACTCTTTTTACGATCCTTATGGGCATAAGGAAAGACGGCCACTTTCTTTATGGGTCGAATGATCAGGTTTCGCCACATGCAATCTTTATGAAAATCCCATTGAGTTTTTCGCAGATACATCTATTCTGTTTGTACCCCGTAGGATCACTTACCCCTTTCTCCGATTGCACCTTCCAATTGAAGTGCCAACGAATTAAACCTTGAGCGCTCAATTGGATCTACGGGAGACCTTTACTCTGAGGCCCAACCATTGAAATCTTCGACGCAATGCATCTCATTTTCGATTCCTCGATTTCTGTTTGCTTTCATCATCGCTGTCATGCCGTGCCTTCATTTGTTGCATGCACAGCAGACGTTTGGCGGCATCACAGGGGAGGTAACGGATCCCTCCGGCGGCGTGATTCTCAATGCCACGGTCACCGTGCTGGATGAGCAGACTGCTCTGACACGAACGGTCAAGACGTCGGCCTCTGGAACTTACAGTGTGGTCAATTTGCCTATCGGTGTGTACACGTTGACATTCAAGGCCGACGGATTCGACCTGCAGAAGACGCAGCACATCAGCGTGCAGGCTGACCGCACCGCGACTGTAAACGCAACGCTAAAGATTGGTCAGACCAGCACGACGGTGGAGGTGGATGCAGCTCCGTTGATGAACGCCGTCGACACTACAGTCGGCTACGTTATGGACACGGCGCAGATCGATGCAGTGCCGCTCTCAACCGGGAGCTTTACAGGAGTCGCGATCCTCTCACCTGGCGTCAACGCTGAACTGTCGGGCGGAACGGGCGCGAATAGCGGCATGGGAAATGCGCCGATCTGGGCAAATGGTCAGCGCGATACCAGCAACAGCTTCTCGCTTAACGGTGTGGATACTACGAATCTATTCAACGGCAAGAGCACCAGCCAGGTTCCCTCCGCGCGGGTTATCAACAGCACGGGCGTTTCATCCAGTTCTGGAGCCGGCGGCGTGATTCCGACCGTTGCTTCGATTTATCTTTCCATTGGTAATGCGATCCCGACGCCTGCCCCAGAGACTTTGCAGGAGGTCCGCGTTAATTCATCGATGTATGACGCGCAGCAGGGTTCCACTTCCGGCGCTCACATTGACATGAATACGGCCTCAGGCACAAACAAGTTTCATGGATCAGCCTATGCTCACCGCGGCACGAGCTGGCTCAATGCAGCGCCGTTTTTCTTCAAGCAGGATGACGATATCCCTGCCTACAACAAAGTTCCGCAACTGCACCGTTACACGGCAGGCGGAACGCTGGGCGGCCCACTTATCAAGGACAAGGTCTTCGGATTTATCGCCTACCAGCACATTCGCGCATCTGATCAGGAAATTGGCGACTCCGTACTTGACGTTCCCGTGGGCCTTTCCGATGATCGCTCGGCCTCTGCGATCGCAGACATCACCAATGCGTCGTTCGGCACTAGCCTCACTGGTTCCCAGATCGATCACACGGCCCTCGCCTTGTTCAACTCGCCGTCACTTCCTGGCGAGCCCGGAAAGTGGCTTGTCCCGAATGACGCACTTGCACTCCTGGGAAAGACACCGTCCGTGAACCACATCGACAACGCATTTCTTCCCGGAACCGCGGTTTTCAAGGCAGACATCGCCGTCGCCGACATCGACTACAACGCGACCAATAAGGACACCGTCTCAGCCAAGTACTTCTATCAGCACGACCCCACGCTCGCGCCCTATTCCTACTCCAACGTCCCTGGGTTTACCGAACATCTTGATGCGGGCGCGCAGGTGTTTTCCATCACCAACAGCCTCATACTTAAATCAAACTTGAGCACCACGCAGACCATTGGCTTCCTCCGCGAAAAAGTTTGGGGCACCAACGACCAGGCATTCGGTCCGTCCTCCATCCCGGGCGGCGGGGCCGGGACAGCCGCCATTAATGTTTTCGGGTCAAATTACTTTCCCGGAGTCTCTATTTACAACGTGCTCGGTTCACACCAACCATCAGGAACATCGCAGGCAATCCTGAACATCGGCCCCAACGCGGAGGGCCAGGCACCCAATACCGGCGTGTTCCAGAACCGCCTCGCTCCCTCTGGCAATGCCATCTGGATGCTCGGGAAACACACCGTCAGTTTCGGCGCGAGCTACAGCTACACCCAGCTCAACACGATCGATCACCGGACAGGCAAGGGCACAATTGCCACCGACGATTTCAGCCAATTCGCCCAGGGTTTCGTGACGCCCGGCAGTTCGGGTACAGGCTTCTATGTCAGCTCGTTCCTGCAGGGCAATGCGGACCGCTATTACCGTGCTAACCAGCTCGGAATGTATTTGCAGGACAAGTTCCAGATCACGCCCACTCTTTCGCTGACCGCCGGCGTCCGCTATGACTGGGATGGCGGCCTTACCGAGAAATATGGCCGCATCTTCAACTTCGATTCCAAAACATACAAGTACAACACTGCCTCTGACACCATCGAGAACCCCGGCCTCATCATCGCCGGCAATAACGCCAATGGGACAAAGGGCGTTAGCAACACCACACTCACTGGTCGCCAATGGGGAGTGGGTCCGCGCATCGGCGCTGCCTGGCAGCCTTCCATGTTTCATAGCAAGATGGTGGTCCGTACCGGCGGAGGCATCTACTACGACCGAGGCGAGCTTTTCAGCTACTTCTCTCCCGGTTACGCCATTGGCACCGTCACCGGCGGACCGTTCGGCGTCAACCAGCAGCTTCCGTTCGTGAACGCGTCCAGCTGCCCTGGCGCCTCTCTCACGTTCTATCTGTATTACATTCCCACGTGCGGCGGCACGATCGACTATGAAAACGGGGGAGTCGAGGTCGGCACACCCTCCGACGCGGCTGGCGATCTCTCCAATCCGTACGGCCTCTCATTGCTTGCACCTCCAAATAACCCCAAGGCTTCCGATCTAGCCAACTACCTTCCCAATGCCGACACCATCGTGAATGCCGGCGGCCAGCCAATCTCGCTGGGAGTCTACGACCGCGCCAACAAGCTGCCCTACACGATCAACTACACCCTGGACATTCAATGGCAACCTCGTAACGACGTAGCCATTGAACTTGGTTACGTCGGAAACGTGGGACGGCACCAGGTTATCCCGGTTCCTTTCAATCAGCCAAACATCGCGACCCCAACAAGCCCAACGCTTGCAGGCGGAGCCTTCGAGCAGAAGTACAGCTACGGGTACAATGTGGGCGGCGCAACGCTCGACGATGGCTCAGGCTATCTCGCTAACTACGAGGGTGGCAATGTTGACCTCCGCGTTCCCTATATCGGCTACGCGGCTGAATCAATTGCTTACAAGGCCGCCGGCATTGATGCGTACAACGCGCTCCAGGCCCACATCGACAAACGCATGAGCCACGGGGTCCAGGTAGGCGTTTCCTACACCTACTCCCACGCTACCGACGAACAGAGCGGACTTGGGCTCTTCTACAATGGCAACAACGCGCTCAACCTGCGCAGCGGTTACGGCCTGGCGGACTTCGACCGAACCCACGTCATCAACTTCAACTACGTATTTCAAGTCCCCGATCTGGCGCCAAAAAGCACCCTCGCTGGGAAGGTGATTGACGGCTGGTCCCTTCAGGGGCTCACGGTGTTTCAAAGCGGGCAGCCCTACAGCGTAATCGATTTTTCCGGAGCCATCGGCAGCATCTTTTACTCCACCGCCGATGGAATTACTAACCCCATTGTTCCTCTCGCCAAAGGATGCACGGCGAAGTCTGCGCTCACCGGAAGTTCAGGAGCGTTCTATAACCCCACTACGCAGACGGGAGCAGCGCTCAAGGCATCGTGCTTCACTCTACCGCTTCTTCCGGCAGGCGGCCTTGGCGGCGCCATTCCTTCGTCAGACCCCTACGAGACTGGCTTCACTACTGGTCAGCGCAACATTTTCCGCCAGGCATTCCAGAAACGCTCAGACGCTTCGCTCGTAAAAGTCTTGAGCTTCCGCGAAAGATACAAGCTCAAATTCACCTTCGACGTCTTCAACTTGACCAATACGTCAAGCTTCGACGTTCCGGGAAATGAAGTCTCACAGAACTCCGGCTACAACCCATTTCCGGGCGGCGTAGCCCCGGGTTCAAACGTCTTGCCCACTGGTTGCGGCACACCCGGCGCAGCCGCCGGTGCAGGAGATTTATATTCCTGTCCCTCTGGCCTCGGCATCGTGACTCACACGATTGGCAGTCCGCGCCAGATTCAGATGTCGCTTCACTTTGACTTTTAGGCTTGAACCGACCGACATAACCTGGAAGTCAACACAGCAACGATCAACACGACGTTTTCTATTGCGGCGGCCTTCGGGTCGCCGCTTTCTTTGTTGGAGAAGTCTTCAGCGAGACCTCATTTTTGATTTCGCAAAGTAGATTCACGCACGATGAGACGCGGGACCACCAATTCGGTCTTGGGGCGAACCGTGCCTTTCGCACCAACCAAGGAGAGTGCCAGTGCCGCGGCGCGCTTGCCTATCGCAGAACTGTCCTGATCGACCGATGTTAAAGGGACGCGGAGAAAATCGGAGTAGAGTACATTGCCGCATCCCACCACCGCGATGTCCTGAGGAATTCGCAGACCCGCGCCGAGGATCGCTCGCATGGCCCCGAGTGCGACGGGATCGTTGAAACAGAAGATCCCGTCAGGACGAGCTTTGAAGGCGAGCAACTTCCGAGTCGCCTCAAAGCCGCCTGGCTCTCCACGATCGTCTCCAGACGACCCGATCGAGAGAATGTGGCCCGGGATAGCAGGCAGGCTATGCTCCGCGAGCGCTCGCCGGTACCCTTCCGCCCGGCCCAATGCCGTGCTGGTTTCCGGTCCCCTGATGTGTGCAATCCTGCGGCAACCCCGCTCGATCAGATGATTCGTAGCAAGTATCCCGACGAGTTCATCGTCTACCCCCACAAAATTTGCACCGAGTCCCGCGAACTTCCGGTCAATGAGAACGTAGGGAATTTTTCTCTCCTCGATTCGACGAAAGCTTTCCACCGTCCACTGCGCCGAAGCAATCAGCAAAGCGTCCACTCGACGTGCCAGCAGTTGATCGATCTCCTGCTGTTCCAGTTCCGGATCTTCCTCCGACGAGGTGATCATCAGGCAGTAGCCTTGCCCGCGAATCTCCGCGGATATTGATTTTGCTACCTGCGCGAAGAAGGGATGGAGCAAGTCAGGTACCACCAGTCCAATGGTCCAGGTCTTTCCGGTGATCAACGCCCGCGCCGCGAAGTTGGGTTGGTAGTGCATCTCCTTCATCCGTTTCAGTACGCGTTTCCGCGTCTCTTCGCCGATATCGGAGTGCCCCCGTAGCACCTTGGATATCGTGACAGTCGACAAGCCCATATCGCGCGCGATGTCCTTCAATCGCACAGGTGCGGACTTGCGGGCTTTCTTCTCCTCGTCCTTGCCACTACTGGAATGCTTCATCGGCCTCGAATGAGCTCACTTTCGCTGTTTGCAATATGAATCTAAATGCTCCGCTTGAGCAAGTCGCATGATTGCGTAAACGATAACTCAGCCCAAGGGCCTGGCGGAAACTTTGACACATGTTGCCGCTCAGATTATTCTTCTCTCGGTCAAGTTATCGTTGACTTTGCTCATCGTGGCGAATTGTTCAAGGTTGATCGTTTCGTTCGTAAGGAGACATTTCAATGCTGCGGAGAGAATTCTGCAAACTGATGGCAGCAGTGGCGGCAGCAAAATCGCTCCCAGTTGGAGCTCAAACCGCTAACGCGGCGCAATCGCCGGCATTCCAACAGTTCAACATCTACTCCGCGGACTACGCGAAATTCTGCGCCACTCCGCCGGACCAGCGGAAGTTCTATGCTCTCGAGAATGGTGGCTTCGTAAGAGAGAACCTCGATGGGAAGGCGTGGCAGCCAACCGGCTGGGGTGAAGCTCCCGAGTTGCCGATCGCTGGCGGGTCGTGGGATGGCGTGCCGATGGAATCTCCCATTGCCGGTTTAGGTGGCGACGGTCCATACAAACCCACCTGGGATTCCCTTCTCCAATACGAAGCGCCGGAGTGGTACCGCGATGCCAAATTCGGCATCTGGGCTCACTGGAGCCCGCAGTGCGTCCCCGAAGCCGGCGACTGGTTCGCTCGGAATATGTACATGGAAGGCTCGGATCAGAACAAGTACCAGGTACAACATTACGGGCCGCCGTCGAAGTTCGGCTACAAAGACCTGTGCGCGCAGTGGACGCTGCTTAACTGGCAGCCCGATGAGTTGATTGAGCGCTACAAGAAGGCTGGCGCCAAGTTGTTCATCGCGTTGGCCAACCATCACGATGGATTTGATACGTGGGACTCTAAGCATCATCCGTGGAACGCGTCCAGCCATGGTCCCCATCGCGACGTAGTGGGAACGTGGGCGGCGGCGGCTCGAAAGCAGGATATGCGCTTTGGGGTAACAGTGCATCAGGCGCGGAACTGGTGGTGGTTTCAGACTGCGCACGATGCGGACAAGAAGGGCTCGCTTGCCGGCACGCCGTACGATGGCGACCTAACCATTGCGGACGGAAAAGGGCAGTGGTGGGAGGGCTTGGACCCCCAGCAGTTGTACGGCGTAAAGCATCCGTCCAATGCGCTTCCTGACATCTCCTACGTGAAGAATTTCTACGATCGAACCCGTGATCTGATCGACCAGCACGATCCCGACCTACTCTACTTCGACAACAGCCTGCTTCCTCTTGGATGGGGCGGGATGAATATCGGATCGTATTACTACAATCACAACCTGAAAACCCGCGGCAAGATGGAGGCAATCCTCAATATTAAGCAAGTTCCGGATCGACTTGCCAAGGCTGTAATTGCGGACTACGAACGCGGCCTGACCAGCGACATTATGCCGTATGCGTGGCAGTCAGAGACCTGCATCGGAGACTGGCATTACAACCGTGCGCTTCTCGATAAGGCAGGGGAGTTTGGCGGGTATCTCAACCCGCGCGACGTGATTCATTGGCTTGTCGACACGGTAAGCAAGAATGGTACTTTCATCCTGAACGTACCAGGTAAACCGGACGGGACCATTGATGCGAAGGAGATTGCTGTTCTCGACAAGATCACCGATTGGATGCAGGTAAACGGCGAAGCAATCTACGCGACGCGCCCATGGAAGATCTCCGGCGAGGGCCCAAACGCAGTGAAGAGTGGGGCCTTTCAGGGCAATAGCATCAGCGCGCTTGGCGTGAAAGATATCCGATTTACGCGCAACAAGGCAAACACGGTGGTCTATGCCATCGCGCTTGGCTGGCCAACGGAGGCAATTGTGATTCGTTCGCTGGGCAGCTCTGCCAGTACCAATCCGGGGAAGGTGGGAAACGTTCAACTCATCGGGACCGACGAAAAAATCGTGTGGAAGCAGTTGGCGGACGGGCTACGAATCGAACTGCCAAAGCGCTATAAACCGACGTCGGATTTTGCAGCCGCGCTGAAGGTGTTCCTGGCGTAGGGCCACAGAGTCAATAGCGACGAGAAAGCGGTCGGCCCCGAAAACCGCGTGATTCAGTAAGATAAATCCCTGACGATGGCAGGGGCATCAGGTCTTCTCCCTGGAAACCTGATGCGCCAGTTCGCATTGACGGCGAGGTGGCCAGGTTAAAGACAATCCCTCTATTTTTGCGCAAACCGGTAGGGGGGAAATAGCTTTTCGGCTCGCAACAAGTGGGTTACCGGCTAATACGAATTGCGAACTGCATTACCCGAGGATCAGTCGTCGTACTGGTGATGCTGCCAAATGCGGCCGAGCCAAAACTTCCGTTTGGCTGTGCAAACGCTGGAGTATTTGTCACGTTGAATAGTTCCGCTCTGAATTCGATCCCAGTTTCGCGAAACACGGTGGATCTTTTAACCAACGCCAAGTCGAGATTGCGATAAGCCGGGCCGCGAACGGGATTTCGGGATGCTGTCCCGATAGTGAATTGTGGGGCCGTTGAGAACGCTGAAGTGTTGAAGAAGCGCAACGGATTTCTCTTGCTCGGCGTGAGATTTGGTTTGCTCACAAGGTTAGGCCGCTGCAGGACGAAACCCGCGAACGAATTGAGATTCGTAGCTTGCGTAACCGTGACCGGCATACCGGATTGCAGCGAAACAATTGAATTCACCGACCATCCGCCCAGTGCGGAATTCAAAAGTCCTCTCGAAGCGAATTGATGCCCGCGGCCCGCAGGCAGGTCGTAGATGGCGCTCAATGAGGTAACATTTGGCATGTCACCGCTGGAAGAATCTCGCTCGAGATAGGGGCGAAAAGTGTCGGCCGCGACCAGGCTGCTTGAATTCGGCGACGACAGTACTGTCGTTGAAAACACCGATGATGCGTCGTCGATCAGCTTGGAATGGGTGTAAGCGAATAGAAAAGAGATGCCGTGCGCAAGTCTCTCTTCGACCTTTGCCTCAGCAGCGTTGTAGTTTGTCGTTCCGCTGTTATTCCGATAAGTGGCGATGTTGAGAAAGCGAGGATGAGGTTTCATTGATTGCGCCACTGTCATCGTCTTTCCTCCGATAGAACTTGAGGAGGGTATCTGCCCATAGTAGGGGTTCGGCATGGTCTTCAAAAGCGCCGAACCCTCGGCAAGCTGCGCGGCAGTCAGTTGATTGATGTTCGAGTCCGGTATGCCGACGTGAACGATGTGCGAGCCCACATAGGCGAAATCGACTGACAGGTTGGAGGTGATTGCCCTCTGGACGGCGAGATTCCATTGTTCGACGTATCCGGACCCCGCACTCCGCTTGACTGTGTAAACGCTCTGGCCGAGACCGGCGTTCGGGGTAAGTGGGATTGGCGAGACTGACGGCCCCTGAGACAGTTGGAAGGCCGGCCGCAGATTGTCCTGGGTCCTCTGCTGCACATTTTGGATGAATGGGAACTCAGGCGTCGTGAATGGCGTCGTGATTCCTGACTGGTCGATAAAGACGATTCCAAATCCGGAACGAACCACAGTCTTAGGGCTCACCTCGAAAGCGAATCCCATACGCGGCGCGACATTTCCGTAGTGCGGCTGGCGTGCACTGTGCGAGTAGCCATTCTTGCCGAGGTAGTCGAGTTCCTCGGTCGAAAGATTGAAAACTGCTCCCTGATCGCTCTTCTCCGTTGATGGAAGATGCAAGGTCCAACGTGCACCGATATTGAGAGTCAGTCGACTCGTAGCCCTCCAATCGTCTTGCACGAAGTACTCCTCAATGTGGTCGCGGGGGCGGATCTTGCTCTGTTGAAGATCTATCTGAAACGTGTCGACCTGGCCAAGCAGAAAGCTTGCGAATGAGTTCCCACTGTTAGTCACACCTTGCTGGTCAGTGCCTGTGGTTGTGAAGGCAAATGACCCTGTTGGGTTGGGAGGCGCCACCGCGTTGAGTTCATACCAGCGGTAATCGAGGCCACCCTTGAATGCGTGACGGCCTTGAAACCAGTAAAACGTGTCGACAAGCTGCCAAACCGCGGTCTGGTACTGCGAAAACGTCCCTGCGGATGGGCCAAGCTGTTGGAAGCCCGTGAATGTGAACAGAGGTAGAGCGCTGCTGAACGCTGCATTGGCCGGGATTCCGGGAATTCCCAAAGCAGCTGACGCCGTGCTCCCCAAGGCGGTGCCCTGGATTGTGTTGCCTCGACGCGTGTATCCAAGCCTCAGATCATTCAACAAGCGTGGAGAAAAGACATGGGTCTCGTTGGCCACTGCCTGCTGTCCCAGAACATTTGACAGGCCGGCTACACCACCCGTTCCCAAGACCGATCCCGTAATTGCGCCGCTTCCTTCCGGCAACGGAGTGACCGGTTGTTCCACGTCAGTGAAATAGGAGTATCGGCCGAATGCCTGATCATGTGTTCCCCCGGCCTCATCGACTCGGAAGTCGAATTGGTTCTGATGGTCGGAGTCATTGGCGGTGCGCGTGTAGTTGTTCGCCTTTGAAGTCAGATTGGTGGGAGTGGGAAATCGAGCGAGCAAGGCCAGCGCCGCAGGGTCGAAGGGAATGTCAATGACGTCCTTCGGAAACTCTTGCCGGACCGTCACGCCGTTGACTACGGTTGTTGATGTCGGATCGAAGATGTGCGAGACTCCGGTGAAAATTCCCTGGCGTTCGGCCATCGTGGGAATTGTGGATATGCGCGTAACGCCGATCAACTGTTTTACGCCTTGATAGTCTCCGAAAAAGAACAGATGGTTCGGAAACACAGGACCGCCAATCGATCCGCCAAACAGATTTCGTCTGTACTCCGGCTTCCGCGCAGTGGGCGGCACAAAATAATTCCGAGCGTTCAAATCTTCATTGCGGAAAAATTCGAATAGGCCCCCATGAAACGCATTGGATCCGGAACGGGTAGCCACGTTTACCACGCCGCCATTGAAGCGACCGAACTCTGCCGGCACGTTGTTGGCCTCAACGGTGAACTCTTCGATATCGTCAAGCGTGAGGAAGAAGGCAACTTGACCCGGTTCTGGCTGCAGCGCCGAAATTCCGTCGTAGAGGTACTCATTCGTCCTCGGGCGTCCTCCGTTGATGCGGGGCAAAAGTGTGCCCGGAGGCAGTTCCACCCCTGGCGCGATCGTGGCAAGCTGCACAAAGTTGCGCGTATTCAAGGGCATTGCGATGACTGTTGGTCCTGCAATATTAGTTTCGATATTGCTTGTCGCTGTCTGCAGCATCGGCGAAGGGTCAATAATTGTCAGGGTCTGCTGACTCCCGCCGACACGCAAAGAGAGGTCGACAGTCACAGTCTGTCCCACAATGGCGATGATGCCGGTTCGTGTTAAGGGCTCAAAGCCTCTCGCCGTGACATCGAGCTGATAGAACCCGGGATTCAGGTTTGTGACAACAAAGTCCCCAGAGCTCGCAGTGATCGTTATCGAGCGCAACTTCGTCTGAGAGCTGGTAAGCGTAACGTTGGCCTGTGTAACGGCGGCGCCGGTTGGATCAACTACGCGGCCCCTCAGTTCCGCGGCAATCTGGGCCGACGCTTGAGAACAGACGGCTATCAGGAACAGACTTGCGCACCAAATCTGACGATGCTTCATACGATCTCCAGGGACAAGTCTGCATCCCCACGATGGACGTGGGTCGGCGGTGGCAGCGGACGGATCAATGGATTGAGGAAGGGAAAATCTATGATGCCAGCACGCTACCCGGCATCTCGAATTTATACGACTGAAATCGTATCGTCAATCAAAAGCGAAGCCGACAATATTTGTTGATCACTCCGCATTTTCTTCCAAGCGCTCAATCATCACATCAGTTGACTTGATGAGAGCTGCGGCTTTATCGCCTTTCTTCAAGTTCAGCTCGCGGACAGCATTGGCGGTGATGATCGCAGTCACTTGGGCGCTGCCAATTGAGAGAACTACCTCGGCCAGCAGACCCTCAATTCTCACGCTAACAACTTTGCCGGCCAATTGATTTCTGCCGCTAATCCGTCGATAACGTTCTCGGGACTGCGATTCAGGTTTCTGTTGGTCTTCCGAAATATAGGGGCGCAGACTAGCCTCAGACAGGCGATGGTGCCCACCCGGCGTCCGAACGGTCTTCAACTTGCCGTCGAGTATCCATTTCTTGATGGTGGGGTAACTTATCCCCATCATCCTTGATGCTTCGCGAGGCGTCATGAGATTTTCGTGACTTGCCATGAGTTCCTTACCTTTCGCATCCCACTGAAGTCCCAACGCGCAATAAATCTATCATTCTCGGCAAAGAGATTTGAGGTCGGATTGGACCACGCCGCTTCACAAATGAGAGGTCCCTAATCTCGTTGTTCAATGATCAACCCTCGTTTGGAGGATGTCTACGCCAGAAAACGACCGCAGAATTCGAGTGCCAAGTGACCCGGTTCTCACTGGCATATTTTCATTAGGGAAATTATTTTCTTTTCTTGACAGCCGTGTTTCCACCTGCCTATAGTTCCGGTCGTCCCCGCTATTGTGGCGGATTCACGTGTCTGATTTTGCCACGACCTCCATCTGGCGCCTGCCTGAGGGGTCGAGTAATCCTCAAATTCAACTCTCAAGATCGAAAAGGAAATGATGATGGGTGCTTGGAGAAAACTGGCTTTCTCGGGATTGGCTGTCCTTCTGTTTGGGACTTGTGCCGGCATGTCTCAAAATGCGACTGACCCTTTGAAGGCAGGGTTTGACAACCCACCTAACGGGGCGCGCCCGCGCGTGTGGTGGCACTGGATGAACGGAAACATCAGCGAGGACGGCATCAAGCTGGATTTGGAATGGATGCACCGCATCGGTCTTGGCGGCTTCCAGAACTTCGATGCGGCGCTACAGACACCCCAGGTGGTGAAAACGCGCCTCGCATACATGACCCCGGAGTGGAAGCATGCCTTCAAATACGCAACTACGCTCGCCGATCAACTGGGCCTGGAAGAAGCGATCGCGGGATCGCCAGGCTGGAGCGAGTCAGGCGGTCCGTGGGTACCGGGATCCAATGGCATGAAGAAATACGTCTGGAGCGAGACCGTGATCGAGGGCGGTAAGGCCTTTCATGGGAAGCTCACGCATCCGCCGACTAACACGGGTGCGTTTCAGAACCTGACCATTCACGATATGCTCGCCGCGCCCGCGGGCTCGGCGCCAACCCCGGAGTTCTATGCGGATTCGGCGGTTGTCGCATACCGCCGGACACCGGCTGATCAGCCGGTGGAAGCACTTCATGCCGTTATCACATCGAGCGGCGGCACTACCGATGCGGCCATGCTTTCTGATGGCGACCTTGAAAAGACAACGAAAGTTCCGATTCCGGAGCCGGGCGCGATTTCCTGGATTCAGTACGAGTTCCCATCTCCGCAGGCGATACGATCCGTCACGTTCGTAACCAAAGACCCGGATATGATTGCGTCCCTGGTGGCTGGCGCGGGCGCTCCTGAAAAGAAATTGGAAGCAAGTGACGATGGCCAGACGTTTCGCCTGGTTGCTGAGCTGACCGGC
>JANXQR010000343.1 GCA_025353435.1 Acidobacteriota bacterium
CCAACGCCCGGTCTCGTGCGATATACCTTCCGGGCTTCCCGATGATGACTGCAAGCTCTCCCTCAAAATCCAGATTCGTGGAAACGCGAGGCCGAATTATGTTAGCGAGATGCCCGGTCTGTGTGTTAGAGAAACGAGCGAAAATAGTTGGATGTTCGACGACCGCGCGCCCCGTCTCCTTGCGGTGAAGCTCGTAGTTGAGGCCGACGCAGAAGATCTTTTCAGGATTGGGGATGACGGGCAGCCATGAGATTTCGTCCATCTCGTACCGTGGAGCACACCGGCTGAGATCCGACAGGCTACTTGCGCCTCCTCTCGCTATCCACGACTTGAGGTCGGGATACGATTGCGCAAGAATCGCGCCAAGATCAAGAACAGATGGCCCATCCACAATCCCCCAGGTTGCACGGTTCTGAACCGAGAAAGAAGCGAGTTTCATGCCAAATCCTCCAGGCGGATAGCAATCATAGAAATCCTGTCATTATGACGGCGGTACTATTGTGATTTCGAAATCGGGAAAGCTCTGGCTGCCATGGTACCCTTCCGTACCAAACAATTGTCAATGCTCATTTTCTCAAGAAATTGAGCTTTACAGAGCTCCTTATTCTTTGATATCAATTCCGATATTGCTTGGTACGCGCCGGTACCAACTCATCTCAGATAGAGCGACACAAGTTCCCAACGAGCCTACATCTCAACGATTCTGAAATCGAGGTCGATCCGATGCACGAGAATGAACTGCCTGGGTCGCAGGCACCATACAAGCTCGACGCTGGTGAAGGCGTTCGCTACGCCTTCGGAAATCACCTTGCCACGCGAATCGCAGGGCCTGATCAACTCGGTCAGCCAGCTTCAGGAACAATTCTGACCGGCGCCAAAGGATCGCGATTCCCGGTCCATCGTCATGCTGCGACGCACGAGGCTCTGTTCGTCCTTGATGGCGTTGTATCGCTGACATTGGGCGATGACTCATACCTGCTTACCCCGAGCGACTATGTAAACATTCCTCCCGGGACACCGCACGGCTATGAGTTTGTAGATCATCGCGGAAAGCTACTCAGCTGGACGTTTGGAGGTAACGCCGCAGAGGCATATATCAAACTCGGAAAGCCATTCGCGGGCAATGTTTATCAGGAATGCAGAGACGCGGTGGATTGGTCTCTCCTCGATGCCGGTGTGGACAGCGAACTCGTGAACACGTCACTCCGCGCGGAGGGCGATTCGACTTCCAAGCTCACCGCAGCGCCTGGGGGGCCGGTACCGTTTGTTCTCGCCGCCAGCGAGGGCGAGCGCATGATCGCAGGTGACCAAGTCTACACCATCCTTGGAAATTCCACCCACAGCAACGGTGCGTTCATCGCACTCCTCACGGAAGGACCCATCGGCATGCCCATCCCACGTCATCGCCATGAGAGAGTAACCGAGTTATTCCACTGTTTGAATGGTCAGATGGAGATGTTCGCGGGCGACGGGTTCCTCACGCTCGATCCGGGCGATTTCCTGCACGTTCCACCCAAGACCGCGCACTCATTTCAGTTAAAGAAGCACGACACACGATTCCTCGGATTCGTTACGCCTGGAGACTTCGAGCCGTTCTTCCGCTACCTATGCGTACCCTTTGATGGATACCGCTATCCGCTCATCCCTCCTCCGTTCCGCTTCGATCGAGTCATTCAGCACCTATCCGAACTCGATCTCACAATTCTCGAACGCCCAAGCGGACCTCCCCCTCAGCCCGCGGGAGATTGACGGAATGCAGATGGGTGAGATTCACCACAACGTTCGATTTGTTGCCGACCAGGTGTACAGCCGCGCTGGCGGATTAGAGCGACTTGCCGATCTCTACATCCCAGCCACTAAGTCTGTGCCACCCCCGGCCGTTGTGTGGCTGCACGGAGGCGGATGGCGATTCGGAGACCGACGCCTTGCCCCCGATCTCCGCAAATTTGCGCAGCAATCTGAACTCGCAGTGGTGAGCATCGACTACCGCCTCAGCGATGAAGCAAAGTTCCCTGCTCCAGTTGAAGATGTGAAGACCGCCGTGCGGTGGATACGCAGCGTCGCCAACAAATTTGGCCTCGACGCAGACCGCGTCGGATTGTGGGGCTCTTCAGCGGGCGGTCACCTCGCCGCATGCGCCGCCTTATCCGGCGACGACCAATTCCAAGGCGAGGAATATTCTGAATACTCCTCGGCGGTGCAAGCAGTTGTAGACGGGTATGGGCCCACCAACTTCGGCCGCATCGATGAGGATCGTGCGGCAATGCCCCCCCTCGGAACCGATGCGGAGAGTGTCGCAATCGGTCATGTGCTCCCAGCCGGAGACGCAGACTCTTTCGAATCGCGCTTGCTTGGGACACCGGTTGGCTGTTCGCCGCGCGAGGTCGAACTTGCAGATCCGGTTCACTATGTGCGCGGCGAATGCCCGCCATTTCTCATCCTGCACGGTAAGGCGGATTCTCTTATCCCATGCCAGCAGAGTCAGTATCTTTTTGAAGCATTGAACAACGCGGCCAGAGATGCAACGCTCGTCCTGTTTGAAAATCTCCAACACGGGTTCTTCAATAACCTGATTCAGCCTCGAGAGCGTTATGGGGCGGTGACCGTTTACCGGACTGCGCGCCGCGCGATCGGAACGAATTGGGAATGCAATTCCGACGAAGATATATCGTCGATCATTCGTAGCTTTTTTCGCACCTACCTCACAATTTAGCGGGGCGATTGCAAGCGCGATGACGGAGTGGATTCCTCGACCGTACCTTTCCAGATTCAACCAGCCAACCCGACAGCGGATCCTATCCAGATAGCCGTGTGTACGGTGCGACCCTCCTACTCAATATCGCCAAGGCAGCTTGCAGAAGAATGAGGACTGGGTCCAATGCTCATTTTGTTGACAATCTATGGAAGAACCAGCATATTTAGTACGCGTTTAGCGGTTCGCACAGTTCAACGACAAGTGCAATTCTTCCCCGATCCCTGCCGCATGTAGTCAATCAAGATACGGCTCGTTGAGTTCAGCCCGTCTGGTGATTTGTCGAACCAGACAGGACAATTGACCTGTAACAGGGAATGCGGGCATCCTGCAAGGTACAAGGTCGTATAAGCCCGTGGTAGATTGATTTGGCTCTCCAGGATCGCCCGTATAGCAGACAGTCTTCCGCCTGCGCTGTTGCAGGCTGGCGTTGCGTGAAGTATTTGGATGTCACTCCAATTCCTGAGCGGAAAGACATCCAGGAAAATGAGGCCAACCCATGGCGGTGTCTACGCTGGCGGCAACGTTTCACCGCCTCTTGAAGCCGGGGGGTAGAACTCGTTCCGCCCGTTCAGTGGAGTATTTCGGATGGCTTGACCTGGGACTTGGGTGTGTTATCGCATTTGCGCCACACCTGGCTGCTTCGCTGATGCAATTGCCTGCATTGACGGCGCAGGACGCCAGTTACCTCCATATCGTGGGTGTACTGGTGGCCACGCTTGGGATGATCTATATCTTGAGCGGTCGCTTAAATGCGGAGGGCTTCGTCGTAGCCTCCTTGTTGGATCGTCCGCTGGTGCCGGTAATCATGGCAATTTTGTGGGCCAGGGGAATTGTGCCCGCACAGGTTGCCATCGCATTTTCGATAAGCGACTTTGGTGGTTTTTTGTGGACAGCGTTTGCGTGGCGCGCGGATGTGCTGCATGGCCAGAATATCGGCGGGCCTTGCCTTGACGTGCAAACCCGCGCGGCGCGCTCGATCGAGTTGTCCGGGTGGTTCGGCATGGTGGCTGGTCTGGTCACTCTCATTGCGCCCCGGTTCATCGAATCCTCGCTCGGCCTCCTTGCAACTTCGGCAGCTGGGCCGAACTATCTCCAGTTGGCGGGCCTCCTCATCGGCGGGCTTGGTGGCTTGTTTGTTGTGGCAGGAAGCCTGAAGGCCAACGATTTCCTAATAACATCACTGTTGGCCAGATTACTTGTGCCACTTGTTCTTCTGACTTTGTGGTGGCAGGTTCACCTTCCAACCAGTCTCGCCCTGACACTGGCCGTGGCCAGTTTCGGCAGCTTTCTTTGGACGCTTCTGGCCTGGAGAAAAGACTCACGCTATGGCAGAAGCAATGTCCATATGCCTCTAACTGCGGCGTGGACTGCCGGGTTCATTGCTTTTGTCAGCGGAGTGATACGCAACGCGCGCACCTTCCATCCCGATGGCCGGGTCATTCTGGGCACGGTGGAGTCTCTGCATCCTTCGGACGCGGCCCTCGCATCTGCAGCAGACGGTCTGGCAGGCTCGGTGCTGATGCGCATCGGCATGGGCATCATGAAGCGAGGGATGCCGGGCTGGCTGGCTGATGCGATTCCAGATGCGCCCAGTATCGCCTGCCGTTTCTATACCGCTTCGCAGCCGGGGGAAGTCCGATTTCAGCGCCGTCCGGGAGAAGACCTGGATCTGCTCTCCACCGCCGGCGGAGATCGTCTGTGGAAGCTCATCGTAAATCTTTCGACGGGCAGCAAGATGTCTGGCTTTCACAAGTTTGATTACTTCCAGAACCTTTATCACGCGGATGTTCCCTACCGCATTGGCGAAGACAAACTCGAAGGATGGGTCCGCCTGGCGACGGAGCAGAATACCGCCTTGGCGACGCCGCAGAATGGTGCTGAAAGAGAGCAGGGACTTACGGAGGCCGTGGCCCACCATGCTGCGATCCGGATCGAAGTGCAGCGAGTTCGTAACCCTGCGGAGCCCTTCATTCCGATTGCGAAGATTTGCTTTGAGGCGGAGATTCAAATCGATCAGGAGTCGCTGCATTTCGACCCGGTTGCGGGGCGAGGGTTTCAACCGTACGGATTTCTCACCGGCTTGAGGAAGTGCGTCTACCCGGCAAGTTTCCAGAGCCGGGCACACAGCCGGCCGCAGCGGACCCAGCGCGAACATCATATTTTTCGCAGGCTCCATGAGTACTGGAACGAAGTTCCAGCCCCTGCTAATGAAGAGGGACATACTCACACGGGCCCGCCCGCCCGAATCAACTCACCCCGCGGAAAGAAGAGGTGGATCAGCGCCTTCCTTCTTGCCGCCGCTGCAGTCATGGTGATCGTGGGTCTCTACTTGGCAGAGCGCTTCACGCGCGATCGTCCCATGGACTATGCCGATGAGGTCATGTTCTTCGAGCGGGGTTCGACCGGCGGCGAGAAGATGGACGGAATTCCATACTGGATTTGGGTGGCACTCCCCGAAATATTTCCCGAATATCTACCGGATAAGAAGCCAGGCCAGGGTTATTCCGTATTTGGCATGATCTACGAAGCAGGCGATGATCCACGTTACGCGCTGCCGCTCGGCATGTCGCAGCGCAACGTGAGAGGTATCGACGTGGTCTATCTCAACTGCGCCGCGTGCCACACCGGGACGTTGCGCGACGCGCCCGGCGCTCCGCAGCGCTGGGTTGCCGGGATGCCTGCCCACCAATTCAACCTTGGCGCGTGGGGCCAATTCCTGACAACGATCCCCAAGGATCAGAAGTTCACTCCGCAGCGTTTCCTCGACCAGATTGATGCTATGCAGAACGACCCCCGTCGCCTGGTCCCGAAGCCGGACTTCATTGATAGGCTGATTCTTCGCTATTACGCCATCTATCTCATGCGCGACAAACTCCTGGTGCTGGGCCAGCGCCTCAATTTCATCGATAACAGCACCTGGGGGCCCGGGCGTGTGGATACCTTCAATGCTCCCAAGGCGCTTCTTAACTTTCCCATGGATCACGCAGACCCGAAGGAATTGATGGGTAACAGCGACTTCCCGTCCGTGTGGAATCAAGGACCCCGGAAGGGCATGCATCTCCATTGGGATGGCAACAACACCTCGGTTGATGAGCGAAACCTTTCAGCCGCATTTGGCACGGGCGCGTACCCGCCAATTCTCGATTCGGACCGAGTGTTGCGGATGGCCAAATACCTTGAAACAGCACAGCCGCCGGCCTATCCCTATCCGATCGACAAGCAGTTGGCTGCGCAGGGCAAGCTCACCTTCGAAAAGTATTGTGCTCACTGCCATGGGACGGCGCGGCCGCCCTTCCGTGCAACAGCCCCGGTGGATGGTGCGTGCGATTATGAAAAGCCTGATGCTGAATGTGTCGGCACCGTGGTCCCGATCGAAAATATCGCTACCGACGCTTCGCGTCTCAATTCCTATACCTGGCTTCTTGCAGTAAACCAGAGCACTCTCTACGCCGGATATGAAAAGGACTGGGGCGCTAGTGAGCCCTATCCACAGCGCTTTCACCAGTTCCGCAAGACCCACGGTTATGCCAACTCACCGCTGGACGGGATTTGGCTGCGAGCGCCCTATCTTCACAACGGATCGGTTCCCAACCTGCGCGAGTTGCTCGAGCCTTCATCTGCCAGGGCCAAGATTTTCTATCGCGGAAATGACGTATTCGACCAGCAGAACATCGGCTTTGTTTCCAATGTCGCATCGCAAGGCGGCCGCGATTTCTACAGGTTTGACACGGCGCGGCCCGGCAACGGCAATCAGGGCCACGAGGGCCCGGCCTACGGTACAGCGCTACCCCCAGGGGAGAAACAGGCCTTGATTGAATACCTCAAGACGTTCTGAACTCGTGAGGTTTGAACCATGAAGAAAGCAGCAAGGATTCTCGTAGTTCTCGCTTTGCTCGCATTGCTGCTTGGCATCCCCGCATGGTGGAAGCTTCGCCACGTTGTGCCGCAGCCAGGGTGGATCGCGAGCAACCAGCGCGATCTCTATTTCTACGGCGCTGTTGGGGGCGGCAGGACCACGGGATTGCCGTATTGGATGTGGCTGGCAATGCCCCGGCTCTTTCCCGAGCACCTGTCGGGCCCGGGCGGCTATGCCGCGCTCGGCTTGTCATGGGAGGAAGGCAGAGAGATGCCCGTAGGGTTTGCGAAGCAATGGGTCGGTTACATTCGCGTGACCGGCAACTGCGCGCTTTGCCACGCAGTCTCCACCTCCCGCGACAGAGACGACGTGCCAACCATCCGCACATTTGCAATGGGCCGCACCACAGACGTTGAGCCACTGCTGGCGTTTTATAGAAATTGCGCCAAGGACCCTCGATTCAACGCAGACGAGTTCTTTTCTGAAATTGATGGCGACACAAAGCTCTCGATTGCGGACCGCCTGCTCTACCGTTACTTTCTGATCCCGCGTATCAGAAAGGCATTGATCGAAGATCCCGCCGCGGTCCTTTTGCCACCTGAGATTCGTGCCCACGTCCGCGACCCGCACTCCGAGGCTCCACTCTCCGATCAGCGGATGACGGATCTTGCGAAGTGGATGAGACTCGAGGGTCAATCGTCGACGCAATAGTGTTCGCGGACGCGCTTCAATGATGTTGCTCGATGCTCACGCACATTGGCCCGCGCACGGTGGAGACACAGAGGAATGCACCGCTGGGCTGCTCATCAAATAGCTGGGAACTCAAGCGCAAAATGAATCGTCTGTTTGCTATCCCAATAAACAATACCCAGGTAAACTCCCGGACCGACTGCGCGAATTTCATCGCGGATATGCTCGGCGACGAGCGACGTCTTCGAATAGTCGAGGACGATGCACTCCTTGCCATCGAGTAGACTGGCGGCCTTGTAAACCTCGGCAACGATGGCATTCAATCCGAAGGCAAGGATGCGATTCCTCAATGTTCCGTGTGCTGCATCGAAGGTCTTTCCTTGCCAGACAAAGATATTGATTAGCGAAGCAATCTCAGCACTGAATGCGGTGCCGGGAGCGATAATTGCGGTTCCTTTGGCTTCGCCATTCGGGATGTCGCCTGCTGCGCTGCGGGAAAACAGATCGTCGAGATCCTTCCCGGACATCGATAGGAACTGGGACGCTGTATAAGTCATCGTAGATTCTCCTCGATAAGTTGTAAGTTGTTGGTGGGTTCGGCATGTAGGAATTGCGAGGAAGCGCCGCCCAGAGTTGAGCCATAATCGCAATTGGCTTGATGCTTGTCAATAGATATGTTCACAGCCGCCATTAGAGTTGCCAAACACAGTGTGGTTGCGCCTCGCCGAGCCTATGTATTTCTAGCAGGGTGTCTATCCAGCGCAGAATCTGTGAGCGTGAATCTGGGAAAACCTGGCAGACCTTCCAGATTCGGTACCTGATTTAGTTCTCGCGCGCTCTTGAATTCAAATTTGATCGAGGCTTGACGCGCGCGCTCGCAGCCCAGACATCTGGAAACAGTGTATTCGGGAGCGACCAGCAGTTGCGTCGACGACCCCGAGGGGCATGGCTGGGTTTCCGTTCACGGCAAACGGAGGCATTGCGATCTTGTCCCCAACAGTTCCCGGTGCGTGTAGCCGCTGCCTTGCCTAAATGCAGGTCGATGTGTCGGAAGAGGATTCGCGATAAAGGCACAGGTAGCGACTCTCCATCGCTAAAATGACAGCCCTTGACTGTGAACGATGGAAAAATGAAATCTCACCCAAGAAACATTCCCGCAATCGACGCGCTGATCAAGTTAGCCATCGTACCAGCTAACATCGCGCGCACTCCAAGCTTGGCTAAGTCATTCCGCCGCTCCGGGACTAACGCGCCGATGCCGCCGATCTGCATCCCGATGGAGCCGAGATTCGCAAAGCCGCACAACGCAAATGTGGCGATCGTAAACGAACGCGGACTGATGGCTGCCCTCTGCGCACCGAGCGCGATGTAGGCGATGACCTCGTTGAGCGCCATGCGCGTACCCAGCAAGTTGCCGATCACGCCGCAGTCGTGCCACGGCACGCCGATGAGCCACGCTACTGGTGCAAAGACGAAGCCGAGAATCTGGCCCAGGCTGGGAGGAATCCACGGCAGGCTGCCATGCGCCCATGCAAGCAGCATGTCGAGCAGCGCAACCAGGGCCAGGAAGCTGACCAGCATGATACCCACATTCCACGCCAGCTTGCCGCCATCGATTGTTCCGCGAGCGATTGCGCCGATCAGGTTCTCTTCCTGGTGTAGTTCGTCCTTTGGGATGATGACGCGGCCCTCGGTGGCGGGCACTTCGGTCTCGGGCACCAGCATCTTGGCCATCACAATTGTGCCCGGCGATGTCATGATCACCGCTGCCAGCAAGTGTTTGGCCTCGACCCCTTGCGAAATATACATCGCCATGATGCCGCCCGAAACATGCGCCATGCCGCTGGTCATGATAGTCATAAGTTCGCTGCGCGTGGCCTTCGACAAAAATGGGCGAATCGTGAGCGGCGCTTCCGTTTGGCCCATGAATATACTCGCGGCCACGTTCATGCTTTCAGCGCCGGAGATGCGCATGGTTTTGAGCATGACCCAGGCGAGGGCACGAATGACAATCTGCATCACGCCGATGTGGTAAAGCAAAGCGAAGAAAGCCGAGATAAAGATGATGGTGGGCAGCACCTGGAAGGCGAAGACCGCGCCGGATGCGGGCGCGATCAACTTCCCAAATGCACCCGAGCCCGGCAGGCCAAACTCGCCGAATAACACGCGCGTGCCCGCCGCAGTGGCCCCCAGCATGTGATTGATTACATCGCCAGCCCACGCCATGAACTTTTGGCCAAACGTAAAGCGCAACACAAAGAAGGCGAACAGGAATTGGAGACTGAGGCCCCAGGCAACAGTGCGCCAGCGAATGCTGCGACGATTAGTCGAGCCCAGCCAAGCCGCGGCCAACACGGCGAGTATTCCAAGAATGCCAGTAAATCGATCCAAGGCGGCTCCTAAGTGCAGCGAATAGGGAGTAGGGAGCAGGCAATAGTCGGCCCGCTTGCTACTTCGAAACCAATGCCTGTGCTACGCAGACTAAAGAGCGGTGTAGATCCTGGAACGACCCCATTCGCGCCGGAATCTGTTCCCTGCTCCCTACTCCCTATTCCCGGTTTTTCTAACCTTAACAGGACTGGCGAGATACGCCTCAGCACTTTCGCGATCGAAGATGCGGCTGACCAAGGGAGGCGGCGCGGTTGGGGCCTCTCGAGAAATCCGAATTGCGTCCTTCAGCCGCGCGATTGGCTCGGCGAGTCGCTCGGCGTTCGTCGCATAAATTGTCGTGATGGGCTGGCCTTTCTCAACACGCGCACCGCGGCGGGCATGAAACACAATGCCAGCGTGGGGATCGACAGCTTCGCCGGCCTTCTCCCGCCCCGCGCCGGTTCGCTGGACAGCCCAGCCAATCGCCATCGTGTCCATCTCCGCAATGAACCCCGACTCCCACGCCTCAAGCACCAGCGTTGCCCCCGGTTTATGCCTCGCCGCAAGGTCGTCAAACACGGAGATATCGCCCCCATGCGCATCTACCATCTTGAGAAACACCGCCAGCGCTGAGCCGTCCTCCAGCGCGGATTCAGCCATCTTGTAGCCATAGTCCACGTTGCGAGCCTTGCCACCCAGTGCGATCATCCAGCCGGCAAGGATCAAAGAAATTTCGCGCACGTCTTCACTTGCCACAGGGCGTTCGCCGCGCAGCAGTTCCACGCATTCCGCAATCTCAATCCAGTTGCCGGCGGTGCGGCCGAGCGGCTGGTCCATGTCGGTGAGCAGCGCGACCGTGCGCGTGCCCGCTGCCTCGGCAGTAGCCACCATCAAGGCCGCCAGCTGTTCGCATTCCTCGCGCTTGCGCAGAAAGGAGCCTGACCCGGTCTTCACGTCGAGCACCAACGCATCGAGTCCGGCAGCCAGTTTCTTGCTTAGAACGGACGCACAGATCAGGCCGGCATTCTCAACCGTCCCGGTGCGGTCGCGGAGCGCATAGAGCACGCGGTCGGCGGGAACAAGCGTCGGCGTCTGGCCAACAATCGATGCGCCGCAACGTGCCAGCACCCCTTCAAACTCATCCAGGCTGAGCGCGGTACGATAGCCGGGAATCGACTCCAATTTGTCCAGGGTTCCGCCGGTGTGGCCGAGCGCGCGGCCACTGATCATGGGGACCACCAGCCCGCAAGCCGCGGCGATGGGCGCGACCAGAAAACTCGTCTTGTCGCCAACACCGCCCGTGGAGTGCTTGTCCACCGCTACCTTTCCCAGTCGCGATGGATCAAACTTTTCGCCGGAATCCCGCATGGCAACGGTCAGTGATCGCGTCTCCTCCACTGTGAGTCCACGAATCCACGACGCCATGAGCCAAGCAGAAAGCTGT
>JANXQR010000373.1 GCA_025353435.1 Acidobacteriota bacterium
CCCCCCCCCCCCCCCCCCCCGCCGCAGTACCGGGTCCTGGAAGAAGGTGCACTGAATGCATATCCCTGGGATCGTTGAACGCGTGCTGGTCAGAAGGCGGACGGGCGTTTACCTCGTCACCCGTGTCGACCACAACCGAAACATTGCAGTCGTGATCCCGCTAAACGGCTTTGGTCAGGCTGCCCTCGAAGTTGCTTTTACCGAGCTCTTACCCTGCTCAGAAATTATTGCTCATTAATCATTATTTACATTCATATCCATAACTTTCATAAAGCGTTCCAAGCAGCTATTTCTAACATACCTGGCCATCCCATCCTTTTCACGGTTCGTCCGTGAAAGGGATGGGAGACCAGTTCCCCACCCACAAATCTGTCATTCCGAGCGCAGTGCTCTTCAACGGAGCCGAGGGACCTGCTGTTGCATTTGCGGTTGCCTTTGTTATTGCAGCCGGTTGCAGGATCTGCGGCAGTTCTTGCTCTTGCCTTTCCTATCCACACCAAAAACCGTGGGGTGCCCCACCTTCGGCGCGTTTTTGTATTTGCGCCTAGGGTGGGATACCGCCAACCCGAGCCCCGCCGCAATAATCCGTTCTCACTTGGCCACGATAGCCCGAGGAGGGCTCCCGTGAGGTATACAGATAAGTTATGCACCCCCGCCTTCGACCTCTTCTCCTCCTTCTGATTCTCGCCGCACCCTTCGCCTCGCCAGCCCAAACCGCTCCCCACCAACCCTGGGCGATCGAAATCCACGGCGGCGCCGGTGAAGCCGAATGGCTCAACATGGACGCCGACGCCAAAGCCGCCTACAGCGCCTATCTCTCCAACGCCGTGACCGCGGGCGCCGAAGTCCTCAAAGCCCACGGAACCGCCATGGACGCCGTACAGGCCGCCATCGAAGTCCTCGAAGACTCCAAGATTTTCAATGCCGGCAGCGGCGCAGCCTTTGCAGCCGACGGCACCAACGAAATGGACGCCTCCATCATGAACGGCTCCGACCTCACCGGAGCAGGCGTCGCCGGGGTTCATTACACCCGTCATCCCATTCAACTCGCGCGCGCCGTCATGCAGCGCACTGCGTACGTCCTCATGGTCGGCCCCGGCGCAGACGCCTTCTCCAAACAACAAGGCCTCGAACAGCAACCTCCCAGCTTCTTCTTCACCGAGATGCGCTGGAAGGAATTCGAAGGCGTCGTGCGCGCCAAGCATCAGCCCATCCCGCCCCGTCCCGCCGGCGCTCCTCCAGCTCCACCAGAATCAGCGCCATCAGCAACGCCCCACGCCGCCGCGCTCCCGCAGCCTCACATTTTTTCCCACCAATTTGGAACAGTAGGTGCCGTAGCCCGCGACAGCGCCGGCCACCTCGCCGCCGCAACCTCCACCGGCGGTATGCAGGGCAAACTTCCCGGCCGCGTTGGCGATTCACCCATCCTCGGCGCAGGCACCTACGCCGACGACAAAGGTTGCGCCGTCTCCGGCACCGGCGTCGGCGAATATTTCATCCGCCTTTCCCTCGCCCACACCATCGGCGCTCTCTGCCGCGCCGGCCAATCTCCGCAAGCGGCCGCTGACCGCCTCATCCACACTGACCTGCCCGCCCTCCCTGGCGGCGAAGGCGGCGTCATCGTCATCGGCCCCACTGGCCCACCCATCTGGAGCAACAACACCGTCGGCATGTTCCACGCCACCCAGTCCGAAGGCGATCCCATCGCGCACGTCTGGGTCAAGTGAAACAACAATTCGCCTTCGACTATCTACCTAGCCAACAGCGGCCAGTCAAGCCCTCATGCAGTTCGCCTCAAACGGATAATCGCCCTGCTTCCCAATCATCGTCGCCAGCATGCTGAAGTAGTTCTTGATCGAGTGCTCGCAGCCCAGTTCGAACTTCATCTCTCTCGGCGGAACCAATTCCGTCTCGTCTCCCACATGGAAATACAACAGCGGCGGCGGCGTCTTCGGCACAATGTCAAGCCGGTTGGCAATCCGAAACGCGTCCGGCACCACGTGATTGAAAAGATTGTGAAACACCAGGTCGCCCACCCGCGGGCTCGCCAGTGTATAAAGCCTCACCCCAAGCTTGGTATTCGCAGCCATATCCAACGCCAGCAGCGTAGCCAGCGACGAGCCCAGGCTGTGCCCACTTATCGTGACCTTTGCATTCGGCGGAAGCAGGTCCACCACATCCGCCATGAACGTGTTCGACGGCCCAGGCGTCAGCGAAAATGACAAATACATCACAGTAAAGCCATCTTCCGTCAGTCCTGATCCGGGCACGGGCGTGAACGGGCGAGGCAGAAACTTGATGTCCTGCACCCACTCCCAAACCCCCGAGGTACCCCGAATGGAAATGAATATATCGTTCGCGTCCCCCTCATTCTGCGCAATGATGCCCATCGTCTTGAAGCCTTCCAGCAGCGGCTTGTCAGGATTGATGTCAGTGGCCAGATCATTCGAGTAAATGGTCTTCAGCACGGTGTAATTCTTGCCTGCAATTACAGGTGCGCCGGCCGCCGTCACCACCGCGCGGCCGTCAAGGTTAGTGGCGTCGGTGGCAGTTTTCCAGTTCTCATAGACAAACTCCACAAAGAGACCGGCATTAATCGCGGATTGCACGTCCATCTTTCTTCTCCTTCAATTGTTTTGCGAACACTGTGAGTATTGGGCCGCAGTCCACTCAATGCAAGTGAACGTTGAAATATTTTTGAGACCGCGAAGTCGAAGGATCTGGCTTCTGAAACATGGAACAGCAAGGTCCTGGCCTGACGGTTACAATCCGCCCTTCCGCCTTGAATACACTTATTAAGTTGGTCGAACGCCTTATTTACTTTTGGTCAGTCGAAGTTGTAACTGGCTCGGAAAATGACTATACCAAGGTATAGGTCGCGCGGGACTACACCTTGGTATAGATTGTGGCAACACATATCCATCGCTATACTCACTTGCATCTCTGGACTCCGTTGTTTGTTGGTAACGGGCAGATGCGAGTGAGAACTGACTTATGACTCCGAAACTGATCCTCTTGTGTGTCCACATTGTCGAAGCGATGTTCTTCATCGGGATCAGCGGCTGCGTTTTTACTGTCGCCTTTAGTTGGGTGTCTATATTGAAGGGCATTTTCCTGGACGAGGATTAGTCACTAACTCCTGACTTAGCTCTCCACAAAGTCAATTGAGCAACAACCATCTGAGCCCATCCATTTCACAGCCTCATCGTGAAATGAGTGGGATACCACGAATCTCAACCACCCAAGAACTTGTCTTCCTGAGCGAAGTCGAAGGATCTGCGGTTGCCGTTGTCTTTGTCTTTCACAAACCCAATTGACCAACAACCTTCCGTGCCCCACCCATTTCACAGCTTCATCGCGAAATGGGTGGGATACCACGAATCTCAACCACTGAACGCGACCGCATCACACCACCCCGCCCGCTTAGAATGGTTCGTTCCTGATATCGAGGCGCATTCGGCCTCATGAGGTGACGATGAACTCCATTCCCGCCAATCGGCGCGGTCTTTCGCTCGCAGCACTTCTTCCCGCTCTCCTGCTCCTTGCGGGCGCCTCCGCGATCCGCGCCCAGCAGCGTCCACCCGCTGTGCCCCTCATTGCCCACGACCCCTACTTCAGCATCTGGTCGGCCGCCGACCACCTCACTGACAAGAACACCACGCATTGGACCGGCAAGCGCCAACCCATCTCTGGCATCGCCCGCATTGACGGCAAGCCGTATCGCTTCATGGGTGAAGATCCATCAGAAGTCCCGGCCATGGAGCAGGTCAGTCTCAAAGTCACACCTACACACACCACTTATGAATTCCAAGCCGCCGGCGTCAAACTCGCAGCCACCTTCTTCACCCCCGCCCTCCCCAAAGACCTCGACGTCCTCTCGCGACCCGTCACTTATCTCACCCTGACTGCCAATAGCGAATCTGCTCACGATATTTCAGTCCTCATCGACGTGGACCCGATCATCGCAGTCAACTCTGAAGACCAACCCGTCACCTGGGGCCGCTCCAAAGCGGGCAATCTCACCGTCCTTAACGTCGGCTCGCGCGATCAGCACGTCCTCGGCCGCCCCGGCGACGATCTCCGCATCGACTGGGGCTACTTCCATCTCGCCGTCCCGGACAATGAGAGCATGCCAAACAAAGATGGGGTGCCCCCGGTCCCTCGCCCTTGGGGACCGGGGATACAACTCGTCGCCTCGCACACCGCCCTTCAATCCTTCATCAAGTCCGGAACCCTTCCATCCTCCGACGACATGGACATGCCCCTCATGCCGCGTGACGATGCCGCGCACCTCGCTGTCATGCTCCCCTTCGGCTCTGTCACCGGGCCCGTCTCTCGTCACGTGCTCCTCGCCTACACCGAAGGCCAGTCCATCGAGTACCTCGGCCGCAAACTCCGCCCGTATTGGCAGCGCAACGGCCAGTCCGTCCAGGACATGCTCGCCCAGGCCGAATCCGAATACGCCTCTCTCGACAAGCGCGGCACGCGCTTCGACCAGGACCTCACAGCCGATCTTGAGAAGGCAGGCGGACCAGCCTATGCGCAACTCGCCATCCTTGCCTACCGCCAGACCCTCGCCGCCCACGGCTTCGCAGCCGACGTCGACGGGACGCCCTTGCTCTTTCCGAAGGAGAACTTCTCCAACGGCTGCATCTCCACAGTCGACGTCCTTTATCCCTCCGGCCCATTCTTCCTCTTCTTCAACCCAACGCTGCTGCAGGCTCAGCTCAAGCCCGTCCTGGAGTATGCCGCCCTGCCTCGCTGGAAGTGGCCGTTCGCGCCGCACGACCTCGGCACCTATCCACTCGCCAACGGCCAGGTCTACGGCGGCGGTGAGCGCACGGAAGATGACCAAATGCCCGTCGAAGAGAGCGGCAACCTCCTCATCCTCGTCGCCGCCATGGAGAAGGAACTCGGCTCCTCGGACTTCGCCCGTGAATACTGGCCGCAGTTCACCAAATGGGCCGAATACCTGCGTGAAAAAGGCCTCGACCCTTCCAACCAATTATCGACAGATGATTTCGCTGGCCACCTGGCTCACAACGCCAACCTCTCCATCAAGGCCATCGAAGGCCTCGCCGCCTACGCCGACATGGCCCGCGGCCTTGGCAAGTCTGACGTAGCCGCCGAATATGGGAAACTGGCCCACGACATGGCGAATCGCTGGGAGCCCATGGCCAAAGATGGTGACCACTACAAGCTAGCCTTTGACAGCCCCGGCACCTGGAGCCAGAAGTACAACTTGGTCTGGGACCAGATCCTCGACTTCAATCTCTTTCCCGCCCGAATCCGCCAAACCGAAATGGCTTTCTACCTCAAACACATCAATCGCTTCGGCCTTCCTCTCGACAACCGCAAGGACTACACCAAGCTCGACTGGAGCATCTGGACCGCCACCCTTGCCGACAATCCCGCCGACTGGAACGCCATCGTGGAACCGATCGGCCGCTGGGTTAACGAGGGCCCCAGTCGTGTGCCGCTCACGGACTGGTACGAAACCAAAACCGGCCCTGAAGTGGGCTTTCAGGCGCGCTCTGTTGTTGGTGGAATTTACATCAAGGCGCTGGCTGACAAATCTCTCGCTGAAAAGTGGCGAAATCGTAAAGAGCCTTGATCAACGTCTCATGCAATCTGTGTAAACGGCACGTTAATTCAGGCTGCAATTCAAATGCCCGTAACATTGGCCCACGACAATCGTATTCGGCAGTGAAATTTCGATGGAGCGTGTCGTGAGAAAGACTTGTCTAGCCGTTGGTTTGTTGATGTTGGCCATGGGAGTAGCCCAGGCGCAGAAGATTACGGGCGCGGGCGCCACCTTCCCCTACCCGCTGTATTCGAAGTGGTTTCAGCAGTACAGCCAGGCCCATCCCGGTACGGAAATCAACTACCAGCCTATTGGTTCGGGCGGCGGTATCACCCAGGTGTCCAAGAGCCTTGTGGATTTTGGCGCATCGGATATGCCGATGACCGACCAGCAGCTGCATGATTCGCCAATCAAACTGATTCACATTCCTACCGTAATGGGCGCAGTGGTTCCGATTTTCAACGTCGCTGGCGCGACAGAGATCAAGTTCAGCGGGGAAGTGCTGGCCGATATCTTCCTGAACAAGATCACCAACTGGAACGATCCCGCAATCGCCAAGGACAATCCTGGCGTGAAGCTGCCAGACCTGAAGATCATTGTGGTTCACCGCTCGGATGGCAGCGGCACCAGCTTCATCTTCACCGATTACTTGAGCAAGGTTAGCCATGACTGGAACGACGGTCCTGGCAAAGGCACTTCGCTGAACTGGCCGGTAGGCGTGGGCGGCAAGGGCAACGAGGGCGTTGCCGGTCTTGTTCGCCAGATGCCAGGATCCGTTGGTTACGTGGAGCTGATTTATGCACTGCAAAACAAGATCAGCTTCGGTGAAGTGAAGAACGCTTCCGGCAAGTGGGTGAAGGGTTCGATTGAGGGAGTAACGGCGGCGGCTGCCAGCGTGAAGCAAATGCCCGCTGACTACCGCATCTCCATCACCAATGCGCTGGGCGACGATGTTTACCCGATTTCGAGCTTCACTTACTTGCTGATTCCAGCCAAGCAGACTGACGCCTCCAAGTCGAAGGTGATCAAGGATATGTTGAGCTGGATTGTGAAGGATGGCGAAGGGCAGGCTTCCACGCTTTCCTACGCCCCACTTCCGCAGGCGTTGGCTGACAAGGTTCTGCAGACGGTTTACGCGTTGCAGTAAGTTCCGAAACAAGGTTGAAACGGAAGGCCCGGCGACTGCCGGGCCTTCTGTTTGGTGCAAAAAGTGTCCGTTTGCGGACACTTTTGCGAAATTTAAAACGGTCAAGTTGATTGGATTCATATGGTTACACACCGATTTGGGGGGAATCTTTGTTCACCGTGATTTGGATCACAAAGGCAGTGAAAAGTGAGAAGTGAAAAGTGAAAAGTGCAGGAGTGAAGAAGTGAATGAGTGAAAAAGTGAACACGGGCTAGGGGCATAGGGAGCACGGACTTTGCGAGGGCACAGAGGGCGCGGGTTGTGAAGGGCTTCGACATTTCTGCTCCTGATTCCTAATTCTGATTTCTGCTCTGAGGCTGCAGTTGATTCATTTGCGGCGGAAAACAGAAACGCCCGCCGGGTTGGCGGGCGTTCTTATTTACGACCTAATTCAATGATAGCGGGTTCGGCGAATTAATAATGGATTTTCAAATATATCTTTTGGTAATAATATACTTGACAAAATGGGCAAATAAGCCCAATATAGAACCATGAAGATCGCAAGCCTCAAGGACGCAGTGGTTTACTTCTCGGACCTGACCAACTGCCGCGAATATCTGACCGACCGACGCTGGCCGAATGGCGTAGAGTGCCCACGGTGCGGGTCTAAGGATGTTCTGTTCCTTGAGAAGTACAACCGCTGGCACTGCCGTGCCAAGCACACTGCTCCCCAATTCACCCTCAAGACTGGGACCGTGATGGA
>JANXQR010000394.1 GCA_025353435.1 Acidobacteriota bacterium
ACCATAGTTACATCCTCTTTCTATCGTTTCAGGGCTGACCCTCGCGGGTTCTAGCCGAATGGCGGCAACATGGCCGGATGCTTGACGCATGCTCGACCACAAATGGATTTAGCTATTGAACCAGCAGGCCCTGTACATGAAATTGCCCAATCTCAATGTCCACACGATCCCCCGGTTTTACGGGCCGTCCCGGATTGGAAAACGCCATCCAATACGTGTTGCCTTGGACGGGAGAACTGCTCTGGCGCAGTTGCCCGACCTTCTCCAGGGAGGGAACGATGAGTTTTACGTGCTTTTCCTGATTGATAAGATACGCTTCGTTCTTTTTGTCGTTCAAGACCTTCGCCCGGTCACCATTCACAATGCGATAGGTGAAGCGGATCAGTTCGCCGGATTCGACGGCCTTCACACTGAAGGAGTCGACACCCCAAATCGCCGCGGAGATTTCTGACTGGCGATGCGGCATTCTATTGGGAGAGTAATGGTTAGGCGTGCCTGCGGGCGCGGTCGAATTTGCGGGGGTGGGGGTGGTTGGTGCGTTCTGGCCGGCAACAACCGTGGATGCCACGAAGATCCCGGCGAGGAGAATGGAAAGGCAGGTACGCGACCTTTGAAGCTCAAAAGCCTTGGGGGGGGTCATCATTAGGTTCCTCTTAAGTCTAAGGGAAAGCATTACGTCTTGAGATACCGTCTTACACGACCGGAATCGCGGAACGATCCTACCCGTGAATTAATCTTGTTTCCAATTGAATCACGGATTTGATCAAAATGGCTAGCAAATTAAGATTGGGCCCTGCCTTGAGAGACTGGACCCAATCAGAAAGTGGTGGTTTTCGGCTTCGAGAGACCTCTGGGACTGATCCTGGAGGGCCCTCGATCCGGCAGTTGGTTACGGCGTGACCAAGTAAATCTTGTTCGAGGCCCCGCTGAGATCGCCAGCAACTACTGTGATTGCATGAATCCATTCCACACCCACCTGCGTGAGGGGGACTCCTGTCGCTGGATTGTAAACAGTGGTGTTTGGCGAACCGACAACTGGGTTGCTTCCGTTCGTTGTGTAGTAGATGGTCACGCCAGCCGGCACTGCACCGAATTTGAGGACCGTCCCGGATTTAACCGCGGCGGCATTACTCAGCAGGAAGTTTGGCGCCGCCAGCTGAGGCTCGAATGTGAAGGTCCCTGAAGTGGTCACGGTGCTTGCCGGGAATCCGGTTGCTGTGGCCAAAGCCTTCACAGTGATGGTGGTTGCGGTTGCAGAAGTGATGTTAAACACTCCCGAGTACAGGTGGGTAGAGCCACCGGCGGTTGTCGACGGCGTGGAGCCGTCCGTGGTGTAGTACATCGCAAACCCTGCCAGGGCCGCGTTGGCCGGGTCGGTCAGGGTAATTGAACGGTTGGCGCCAGTCGCGATGATTCCACTCGTGGGGTTGATGGTTGGAGCATTAAGCGCCGCCACGTAAGTGTAGGACTTATTGCTCACTCCGCTCGTAAAGAAGGCCGCCGTATTCGTTGGGTATGCGATGGCCTCGACGATACCGGTCTTGTTGATAGTGATCGGTCCCGTGTACGGAGTTGACGCGCTCGTCGGGACAGTTCCGCCGGGGGTGTACGTGTAGTAGATTGCAGCACCGCCAGCCACTGTGTCCGTGAGGATCAGAGTCTGCGGAGTGCTGTAGTTGCCGCCGGCCAGGCTGAAGCTTGGAGCTGGCGCAGGCGGGGTGTAGATGTACGCCTTGGAGCTGATCAGGCTGACTGCGTATCCGGGTGCCTGTGCGATGGCCTCCACCGTTCCGGTCTGGTTGATGGTGATGCCGGTCGAAGCATTGTAGACAGTCGACGACGTCGTGGGAGTGGTTCCGTTCGTCGTGTAGGTGTAGTAGATCACTGCCCCTGGTGTGGCATCCGTGAGGAACAGCGTCTGCTGCGTGTGATAGGTTCCTGCCGCCAGGCTGAATACCGGTGCTGCCGTAGTCTTTGTTTCGACGGCACCGATATCCAGGTGGTCGACGTTGTCCGACGGAGGCCTGCTGTTGCCGAAGAAGTCGTACTGCAGGACTGAGAAGTTCTGCGCATACGCCGCTTCGCTTGTGGGAATTTTCTGGACGACCGGCGATCCCACGTTCGGCGAGTAGTTAGCCAGCTGAACATTGGTTACCGGGTTGACGAGGGACAGCGGTCCCCACGTCATGTTGATCCAGTTGTTGCCTTCGTCCACGGTGGCCGCGGGGGTCAGGTTGAAGATCGGATTTGGAACCGTAGCATCCGAGATGCCCGGAGGCACGTTGAAGGTTGACTTCTTGAACTCCGGCGGCGTGCGCGAACCGTTGCAGTATTGGCTGATGAAGTTCGGGTTCGCCGTCAGGTTGTTGGAGCCGTGACCTTGCTCGATTGCCGAGGTGCCGTTGCTATTGGTAAGGATCGAGTACGTCGGAGCCAATTGGAGGTTGACGCCACTGAGCGTAACCGAGTGAGTACCCGGAGCTGTATCGCCGCGTACACCCAGATCCCAGAAGCTGGATCCGTTCACGCATTGGCCGGTCGTGGACTGGGTAATCAGATTGGTTCCTGTGCGATTGAACAAGGTGACAATGTTCTGCTGGTAGGTCGCATTGGTGGAACCGACGCCGATGTAGAACGAGCGATTCTGCCAGAACACGTTGTTGGCCAAGGTCGGGCTCGAGAACAATCCGCAGTTGGGATTGCTGCTTGGGCACGTGAGTGTCAAGCCGTTAAGAGCCGCCACCATTGGAATGCTGTGCGCCGTTACCACCAGGCCGGCAGGTTGAGATGCCGAAGTGGTGGCACTGGTTATCTGTCCACTCAGCCCAGGCTGCGACTGTGTGCTGGCAAGCGGCGCGCCGAGGGTGTTGAAGAGCACACCCGCGGTGGCCGTTGAGTCGTTGGAGGAAATCGTATTGTTAATGATCTGTGGAATCACAGCATCCTCAACCGAAATACCGCCACCGTCCCATCCGGCAACATTGTTAACGATGATGTTGTTGGTCACCAGGGGCGCATACCACTGCTTGGAGTTCGTCGGGAAATTAGTCAGTTCCGTCCCGTTGATTCCCTGCAGCCGCAACCCGCCGCCACTGCCTGCTTCCGCCGCGTTGCCCTGGAGAAGGTTGGCGTTAAACACCAGGTTTGGTCCAACACCGTCGCTCAGTCCTGGAGGGCAATCTGCGTCCGCCGCCAACCCGCAAACCGGGTCGGAGTCGGGCGTTCCCATAAGGATGACGCCGCCGCCATTCGTGGGAATGGTCGGATTGAGGCTTTGGTTGAACAGGATCGAGTTGTGCTCGATGTCGCCGTTGTAGCTGAAGCCGAGGTGCGCAAGGCCACCGCCATCACCGGTGCTCATGTTGCCGCAGATCCAGTTGTAGTTGAACTTGTAGTAGTCAGAGCCACTGCAGAAGCTCACGCCGCCGGCACCCGCGGGGGTAGCGGAGAACAATTCGTCACCGATCGACTGATTGGCCGTTACCGCGTTGTTGTGCACGTTGACGTTGAGGTTGAAGCAGTAAGGTTGCTGAACGTTGTTTGCCAGGTTGGTCACGCAGGAACCAGGTGCTCCCGCTGTGGTGTTGCCCTGGACATTCTGGGGCGGGAACTCGCCCTGGCCAATCTCGATACCGCCGCTGAGTGTGCCGATGTTTCCGTACACGCGGTTGTTCGCGATCTGCAGGTTGTGGTTCCAGCCGTGGACGAAGAGACCGCCGCCACCCTGCGATGCATCGGTGATGGTAAGTCCATCGATACTCGACGGGTTGCATAGGAAGTTGCTTGGGAACGGATTGGTGCCATCATGGCAGTCATTCGTTGTGAGCAACGTCGCCTGGGTCGGGAACGTGTCGGAACCCCAGATCACAGTTGGATCAGTGGTGTGGAAATCGACGCCCTTGCCGAGAACCGTGATGCCGGCTCCCTCATAAGCTCCCATCAGAGTCGGCTCCTGCAGAAGCTGAGCCAGGTTGCCGTTCAAGGTTGCATCCCAACCGACCACGGCCTCGAGAGGCAGACGATCGATGGCGAAGTTCATGGCAGTCGAGCAGGTAAAGGTGCTTGTGGAATCGTACACGTTGGTAGCCGAGATCGGAGTACCGTTGATCGCAATGCCGAATAGGCAGGCGACCTGACGGCGCCACGGATCCATCTTGCCTGCAGGCTGCGTGTTGGCGTCAATGGTAGTCGTTGCGGCACCGACACCTTGGAGACGGACCGGCTTCCACATCAGCAGCATTTCGCTATAGGTTCCAGGCGGGACGATGATGAGATCGCCCGGCAGGGCTGCGTCGATGGTCTGCTGCAGGGTTCCCGTGGACGTAGGCGTCATGGGAGAAATGGTGCCGCCGACGTAGGTGGGAGCCTTGCCGCCTATGGTGATATTTACTGCGTCAATGGACTGCTGCCCAGTGGCCGCTGTAATCACGAGTTCTCCGCAGGAAGCGAAACTTAGCCCGTTCTGCGGCGTGCTACCCGATCCGGGGCCACCGAATTGCGCCTGCTGCTGCACCGTGCACTTTGCAACAGCGGTTGGAACCGTAATGGTGATGGAGGTGTCGCTCCACGACTGGATCGTCGCTTTAACTCCACCAATTGTGACTCCCGCGCCGTTGGTGCAAGCACCACTCGTCAGCGAGCACGCTCCGAAGCCGTAGTGGCGCGTGATGGTTTTCTGGTTGAACGGAGCCGTGGTGGCTGCCGGGCCGGAGAAGCCATAGTTGTTCACCGTCTGGTCACCCAGCGCAGTGATGGTCATGGCTTTTCCAGGGGCGCTCGCCCAGGGACCGCCGCCGCTTCCATCGCCATCCACTCTAGCAATCGCCGGCGTGGCGTCGGGATAGTTGCAGTCAGGATGGTTGTAGCCGGCCGAGAATGCAGCCGTCGGCACCACAGGGGTGTCGAGATAATCCGTCTGTCCCGGCATGAACGGAAGTTCGTAGCAGAACTGGCTGTACTGCCCTTGATACAGAGGATCGGTAACCTTGGTGTTGTTCGGTCCGGCGATGGGCCCCTTGTCATTCATGCACATCACCATCATGTTCGGCGCGTAACCCGTCGGGTTCGGCGGATTCACTTCCCACGTCGAGTACACCATGCCGTCGTAGTCGCCCCACCAGTCGGAGTAGACGCGGCTGATTTCTGCACCGGTCCAGTCCTTTACCGAGATGGGCACGTTTGCCGGTGCGAACTTCTCACCGAACTGCGGAGAGAAAGGATCGAACTCAGAGGTGAAGTCATCCGTGATGACGCCGGTGAACTTCGATGCCTTGTGCACTGAAGTGTAGATGTAGAACTTGGCGATGGCGCCGGCCTGGTCGTTCAGAGTGACTTCCTTACGGTCGCAGAGGTGGCGCGTAGAACCGGCGAACGGCGCAACTTCAGCGGACTGCGGGAAGAGACTGATGTAATCAGGCACGATGTGGGTCTCGCCTACGCAAGGCCACGTCGGCTCCGGAGTGAATCCCGGAACGATACCGTTGTTCTGACCCGCACCAAGACCATTGGTCGGGTTCTGTGCATTGAACTGGTTGTACCCGCTGGCAATCTGCGCCTGGTCGGGGATGATGAAGATGTCGCCAAGACCACCGAATTCTTGGTTTGCCGGTGCAATGAAGTTATCGCCGATGAGGATGTTCTTATCCTCTTCCTTGACAATTTCATAGCCCTGGGGCGGCACCACTTCCACAACGTACTTGCCCACGGGCAGCTGAGGCAGACCGTAGTACAGGTCCGTTGCCGGAAGCGTGGGAGCTGCGCTGACAGAGCCCTTGTTCTGGCAGATGGTGCAATTGGTTCCGTTCGGCTTGCCGGAAATTGGATCCCGCGATGTGACGCTGGGGAATGAGTACATACCGTCGTACACAGCTGGCTGGAGTTCGTTCCAGTTGTGCATGCCGTCGTAGCACTTGTATTGCGCGTTGAACGGCATGGGGACCGTAGCGTTTGCGTTTCCGTGCTCAACATTGCTGTACAAGTCAAGGTACTCGGGCTGGTTATACAGCGAGAAGTAGAACAGGTCACTGGTGATCTGGCCCGGGCAGTTCATGTTGGGAACCATTGTGATGCCGTCCGGCCCAAGATGGAAGCCCTGCGCATAATCGTCCCAACTCGTGGTGGAGGTGGTATCAACCTTTGTCAGCGTCGGGGTAACGCCGTCGGCGGCGAAACCTTCTTGATAGAGGTTCATGGTCACGTGCGGAACCAGCGACTCCCACTGAGTCTGAACCAGCATTTGCGGATCATCGAACGGACGAGTCGAGGCATACACGACGTGTCCCTTGATGCCGCCGTTTTCACCGGCGACGTAGGGTTCCTTACCGAACTCGATAAAGTTGCTTTGTCCGGAGAAGCCCTGCCATCCTTCCACACCGCCGAACCACGGGTTATCAATACGGCCGGTGGAGTTCGGATTGGTGCCGCTACGCGAAGTGGGGGCTGTCTGAATCGACTGACCCGAGCAATCGGCATCCGCGCAATAGATAGATCCGGGCACGGAGAGCAGCGCCGGGAGCGGCGTGGTTTCGTAGGTGTTGGCCATAAGATGGCCGATGGTCGAGGTTCCGCACTTGGGATAGCCTGGCTGGCCGCACGCAACGGAGCCGTCAGCAGGTCCACCCGCGTCATAAACAGTGTGAGTACCAGTGTTCTTGTAGCGCGTGGTATCAGCTTCAACCACATACCAGTTGAACAGCGGGAACGTTTCGTTGAAATTCGCGGTACCGTTCATGTCGGTAGCCAGGTTGTTAGCCATGCTGCCGTCGCGATAGCGAACCGTGGTGTTGATTAGCGGAATTCCAGGGTCATCCGTATTGGACACGCCTGTGCCGGTCTTGTCGATGAATGTGCGGGTATAGACGTCAGCTTGCCACTGAGTAGCCGCGATGTCGCCCATATCGCAAACCGTTGTTGTCGTTCCCGGTCCAGGGCAGGGCAAATTCGCACCGGCCGTGGGAGCCTGCAGGCCAATTGGAGTGGAAAGACCGTCCACCAGCACATCATTCCACTGGTCGAAGGTGGTCAGGCGCCAGCTGCCTGTCGGCAATCCGGCGATCTTGAAGTTGCCGTCTTTGTCGCAGGTGGTGAAGGCGAAGTCTTCGCCGTCAGGATCGCCCACGCTGATGTAGCACTGCGTGAACGCCAGTTCGTCGTGCGAACCGCTGCTGTAGAGCCGCTCATCCGGCGTGCGGCTCATCCGCTCCAGGGTGACTTTACCCATCACCGTGTTGCCGCAATTCATTGGCACACCAAGACCAGGAGTGACATTAACGTCTGTTCCACCACAAACTCCAGGCAGGCGTGCGTTAATGATGGCCGGGTTGGCGAAGCCGATGTTTACGTGATAACTGGCAGGTCCAAATTCCTGGAAGTAGGAAGGTTCACCGATGCGCAAGAACGAATCGTGAGCCTTCTGGCCGTCCAGTGTGTTGGTCTGCAGCCAGTTCTCACCCCGTGCAATGCGGTCAGCGCCAGGAATAGCCTGAATGCTGTAGCGGCCCGGCATGAGGTTTTTGACCACCCCCTGACCGGCGAGTGGCGAACGTGTCTTCCCGTCCGACTCGTACTTCGGACACACCGTAATGGTGCCGGTGATGCCGCCGCTCGACTGTTTGGTGATGGCGCACGAGTTCAAACCGGTGGCCGGATCAATCGTCCCATCCAGACTGTTCGAAAGCGGTTGGTTGAACATGTCGTAGGTCATCTGGCCGGTAAAGTCACCAGAACCGCCCATCGCATCCCACATGATCACATTGAAGTCACCCAAACCTGGTTCCTGGGGTGACAATGCGTCCACGCCGCCACCGGCATCCTGTTCGCCGTTCAGCGGGAAGTCATCCTCGAAGACTGCGAGCGACAGAACCGCGGTTGGGAAGGGCGCTTGCTCAACCAACACCGTGACCGGGTTGGGGCTCGCTCCCGCGAGTGCGCCGGCAGCAAAGCTTACCGGTGCGCCACCCATGGTGTGGCCGCAAGATGGGTCAGTCTGACCGTTGGCGCAGTTGTTTGAGGTATTGGCTGTGTTGAAGTCGTTGGCCGCGTCACCCGGCAGAACCGAGATGTAGTAGCGCTTGGTCGGATCGAGCGTTATCTGGTCTGGATCGATCGGTGTCTTACCGGATCCAGTTGTCTGATTCGGGTCCGGGCGGCAAACGCCGTTGCCCTCATCGCAGATTGCGTAGACATGGTTTCCGGTGGTCGGATCGACCATCTTCTGACCGGCTTCGCATGAAAGCGAACCCGTGCAACCCTGCGCTACATAGGGCATATCGCTGGTATGGAAGTTGGTTCCGAGAATCGGAGTGATATTAGCGGCTCCACCGAAACCAGCCGGAGCATTTTTGGAGATGCAATTGCCGGTGGGAGGATTGGTGGTGCAGTTTGGATCCTGGTAGAAGGTGCGATCTTCTTCAATGATCCAGCGGTAGTCGGTCAATACTGCGCCCGACTTGGGATCCTTGACCGTGACGGCCGGCCCGTTCGGAGCGGGGAAATTCACTGTCACAAGGGTGGCGGGACTGCTCTTGACTCCCTGTGAGTTCTGCGCCTGGAAGGTGAACGTGGCCACAGCCGAGGCGCCTGGATGTGGTGCCACGGTAGCCGTGAACCCACCAGCCGCATCGGGAAGCAGGGTAGCAAAACCCGTTCCGGACACAGAAGATGTTACGACCGTGAGAGGATAGCCCGCCGCATCCGTGGCTCCAGCAATAAGGCCCGGAGACGGAATCTTGATGTAAGTGGCCAGCTTCGAGTTGAAGGTAAGCCCGGGCACGGTGATGTTCGACGCGGTCTCGAGTGTCGCCTCGCCGAGTGTTACCGTTGCGCAGGCAGCGCCAGTTATTGCTCCGTTTCCGCAATATTGGAAGGAATCGCCGCCCGTCCAGCCGACGTTGGCTACATAGGTAAACGTTCCATCCGGGTTGAGTGTCAGAGTGCCCTTTGTGGGAGCAGTCAGCACCTTTACGCCAAAGATGTTGATGTCGTTGGCGATCACACCCTTGCCCGAGTCGGAGACAGTCAGTGTCTGTCCAGCCACCACCGAGTTATAGGTGTCAGCATTAGCCGTTGCCGCAACGCCCGAAGCCGTTATGGGAACAATTGCGCTGTTTACACCCACATAGGCAAGCATGCCGGCGTCGCGGTTGATTTTGTTCGCGGAGAGGCTGAGTTCACGATCGTATACCGCAAGCGCGGGTGACGCCGCCGCTGTCGCATTGACCATGACGTCAAATGTTTTACCAGCAGCCATGAAAACTTCATTTTGAACGTGCGTAACGCCAGGCGCAAGGTTTCCGTCTTCCGCGATCAAACCCATTCCATTCATTGTCTTGGTCACATTGTTTGCCAATGGAGGGACAACAATCGTGGTCGTGCTATTAACGATTGAGGGAACATGCATGTGCGAACCGGCATTTACCAGGCGCACCAATACTTTTCCGGTGCCGCCAATCGTGGCTGCCGGAGATGTTGAGAACAGTGATGCGGACGCCGCGCTTCGGTTGAAGGCAACGCCGTTGATCAAGTAATACAGTGGGCTGTAGTTGACCACCGGCGGATAACATGTCAAATAAGTTGTTGAGGCGGGATTGCCGCAGCCGCCAACCTGACCGGACCACACCTTTGTCTCACTGAAGCCAAGTGTGCTTACCGCGGCGCTAACGGCGTTGTTCTGAACCGGGTCAATTTCACCGAAAACCATCGGGACGTCAGCATCATAGGCGATGCCCGGGTAAGCTGTTCCAGCCGCGGTTTCCGTGCCTGCCGTGGCCGCGGGCGCATTAGTTACAATCAACACGCCGTACAAGCCCATTGGAACCTGGATAGACGGATGCGTACCCGATTCAAGCAGGTAAGTGCCGGCGCGCAGATTGTTCCAGGTAAGTGAAACCGTTTGCCCCGCGGTAACTTCCGTCCCGAACGAGCGAACGCGCGCGCCTTGAGCGGGCGGCGTGAATGGAGCTGCCGCCGCACCAGCAATTGGCCACGTCGTAGTTGTGTCAGTCGAATGCGAGGGACTGGGTGTGGTGGTGCGCTTGGTAACATCGCCAAGTCCGCCGCCAAGCTGGCCAGCAATCATGATCGAGGTGGGAATGCTGTTGCTGTTCGCAAATGAAAGATTGTTGGTCAGGTTAATCTGCAGAGTCGACCCAGTCACCGCCCTGATGACTATGGGAGACCATGCGGTTGCGCTGGGGTTTGACGCTGCGCAAGTCGCCGTGGAGCCGCCAACGGCGGCGCCGCACGTGTAACCCCACATCGGCACACTCGTCCCATCAGGCAATGAGGCGTTCGTAGCTCCGGCAGCAAGATTGATCTGCTGCTGGGCTGTTGCAATTCCCGCTCCGAGCAGGAGAACAGTAGCAACATGCACCGTCTTATTCATAAATGTCTTGAGATAGTTGGTCTGCATCTCTGTTCTCCTTGCTAGTTAGCTTCGTCGATGACGAATTCCCGGGAATCGATCAACATCATCATCATCATTCCGCCGGGAAATACGTTATTGGTTGTAATCTCGCGCTCATTGTGGGAATGCCACATAAATGCGAAGCCACGTTCGCCGGATGGATTGGCTTGCGTGTTTGAAGGAAGAATGTTCGTGTTAGGCCCCGCCGAGCGGACTGTTGCATTCGGTCCGAGATAAGGAGTGCCCCCGTACCATGCGCCGTTAGTGAAGATTAGTGGGTTAGGCAGAGTTACAGGACCGCCACCGGACACATCGCCGACCGGATTCACTTCGAGCGGCTTGTTATGGTCTTGGCACCACTCGTAATAGTTGATCGCCGTGGGTGCTGAGGTGTTGTAGCCATTCGCATCCGGCGTGCAAGTTAGAAGAGCGTTAGGGTCGGTCGACTTGGGACTGTGAGCGTACATATCCCAATTCAGTCCACGGCCCGTGAAGTAAAAGATACCGTCCATGGTCTGGCCGGGTGTGGTGGTCGTAGTAAAGAGTGGTGCACCAGCAAGGTCTTCGGCACTGGTCGCGCTCAGAATCATGTTCCCGTCACGCGCAAGGATGCGGACGTGGTTGGCATGTTCGTGGAAAGGATGCTGCCAGCGGCCCTGACCAATAATGCGCAGCAGAACCTGTTCGCCTGGATGCATATGTGGGTTGCCGTTATAGGGCTGATGCGGATACTCAACCTCGTAGTTGGCATCCATGTCGTCCGGCATAGAACGCCCATTGATCATGAAGTACGAAGGATGATAGGGCTCTGTCGGCACCTCGAGGCTGCAACCGGCAGCTCCGGCGGTGCATCCAGTGCGCGCGGTAACCTGCGCCAGCGCCTGGGCATGGATGTTGGAATCCATTTCAGAGAACTGGAACAGATACTCGCGGTCATAGCAGGCCTTGTCATGGTCGAATGCAGCCGAAGACAGTCGGAAATCCGACTCCCCCCAATGCTTCTCTGCCGCAACGTTGGAGGCGTGAAGGCCTGTGGTGCAAGTCGTCGGTGGCGCGGACGGCAGCACGATCAGGGCGCCGAACAGGCCCATCTCAACCTGTAGATCGCCCTGAGTGCCACTGTAGTACGAGTGCGTTCCCGGTGATGAAGCGACAAATGTATAGGTCACGGAACCCGCGGGCGCAGCCTCCTGCGTCAGCAGGCCGGTAACGCCACTACTGGTCGTAACCTGAAATCCAGGAAACAGGATGGATGTGTTTCCCGCAGCGGTAGGCAGGTTATTGGTCAGTGTGACTGTAACGGTCTGCCCCTCGGTAACTACCATCGTCGGACCGGGCACCTGCATCGTGCCACAACTCGCGTCGTGCATCCCCGCCGGCACGAATGCCGGCGTGGACCCTGTTACACATCCGTAGCCCCAGGAGTACACTGTGGAGCCGTCGGGCTGGTTCAGGAAGGCAGGTTGTGCTGTCAACAAAAACGTTGAAGCCGTGCCGTTCGTCGTGGTGATTCCGGGAGCAGCCGCGTAAGCCGTGGCCGCGAATGACGCCACTGTTCCCATAAGGAGCAGGAGCAGTCTTGTCTTACCTAACGCGCTTTTCATAAATGTCGGCTTCATCGATGCTCTCCTAATTGATGTGCACTTCTGTCATCAACCCGCCGAAGTTTTCCTGATCATTGGAAAGATGGTCGAGCTGAGGAGTGTAGAGGTAAAATACGCTGCCTGCAGGGAAATTAGCCGTGTTGCTGGCATCAAGAATCACGTCGAGCGATTCGCCACCGCCCAACGTGATGGAGTTAGTGAAATAGTCGAGGTTGTTGCCCGATTGGTCGCGAAGAAGCTTCGCATTGTAGCCAACCACGTGCATGGGAATGCCAAGCGAAGCCAGCGTTTGGTATTCGGTCACGTCGAGGTCAGAGATGCGGAGCAGCGCCTTGCCACCGGCCGGAATGTTGATGATGGATGGAAGCGGCTGCGAGAAGTGGCTGCGACCGTCGGAACTCATCGTGGTCAGAGGTCCAGGTGTCACGGTGTCTGGATAGCTGCGGCCGTTCAACAGGAAGAATTTGTCCTTCATGTCAACGAAAGCTTCCGGGTTGAAGGTCATGCCCACAAAGTGGAAGTTAGGATCGAAGCCGTGAATCTGGAGCGGGTACTCAACGTCATACGCGGTCATGCCGTCGCCGTCGTTGTATGCGTACTTATAGGGCTGGTTGTAGTTGGGGTTGGTGGTCAATGAGCCAACTGTGTCGTTCTGCTGAACCGCGCCGGGACCAGTGAGAAGCGCGTCCGTCGTCGTGTTGGGAAGCACCGCGGTGCAGAGGATGTCAGTTGCAGGATTGCAAGCGGTGCGCAGGTCGCCATTTTGCCAGCCGAGAGCGGTGCGAAGGTTGGTGCCCACGTTAACGCGGTTCTGGCGGGGACGAACATAGATCTGTCCGACCATGCCCATCTGAAGGTGCTCGGGAGGCGTGATGTGGCAATGCCAGAAGTAGGTGCCGGCATCGGGCGCCAGGTAGTAGTAAGTGAAGCTGCC
>JANXQR010000408.1 GCA_025353435.1 Acidobacteriota bacterium
GGAGCAAGATTCGCGAGGTGATTCGCGGTCTGGTGGCTACCCGCCAGGTGCACACGCTTTCTATGGGACATGCACCGCATTTTTACGTGGCTGGAACGCTGCCTGAATTTGCTCCGCCGACGAACATTTACTCCAGTTCGATAGGAATGTCGTACTTCTCTCACGCTCACGAAGATCACATTCACGAAGAAGAAGTTGCACCCGAGGCGGCTCCGCTGGAGATCGCAGCGGCGGAGGAACTGCCAGCCGCGCCTGAAGTTCATGCGCATACCAACGGAACGCACAGGCCCTCCGTGGCGAGCAAGCCTTCGGCACCGCGTCCCCATTTCTCCCGGCCAGCAGCGCGCGATCGGAAGCCGGCACAGTCTGGATCGAGCAGTCGGCCCGTCCGCAGAAGCGCGGAACCACGCACGGGCACATCGCGGCCTGCTTCGTCGCGCTCAGCTTCTTCTAGCCGCACGGCGGGCGCCCGCTGGACAGGGAACGGGCAGAAAAGCGCCCACAGCCCCGCGCCAGCTCGCAATGGTAACGGCAACGGAAATCATGCGGCGTCTGCTTCCAAGGCTGCCGGCACAAACGGCAATGGCCATGGTGCGCACGCCACGAACGGAGCCAGACCTGTGGTTGGGTCGCGGTCTTCGAATGGAGCAAGGCCCACAAATGGAGCGCGGCCCTCGAATGGTTCCTCACGACCAGCAAGCGGATTGCGGGCTGCAAAGCCTGCGTCTGGACCGACCCGGAGCAATCACAACGGAGCACGCCCTGCAGCCGGGAAAGCCGTCCCGGCAGCCCGAAATGGCAGTGTGAGCCGTAGTTCAGCCGCTCCGCGCAAGGACGCACGCGTGGAGGCACGGAGCTCCCGCAGTGACCGCAAGCCCGCCTTGGCGACTGGTGCGTCTTCTCGCGGCGCCAAGCGCTTCGGCTTAACTGCAAAACAGGGAACGAAGAAGCGCGGATGAATCTGGACGAGACTTCTACGGGATCCGCCGCGCGGACCCGCAGGATTATTGTGGCCATTGATGGGCCGGCTGGGGCGGGTAAGAGCACAATAGCCCGCCACCTGGCCCGTCATTTCGGCCTTCTCAATCTGGAGACCGGCGCAATGTATCGGGCTTTTGCCTTGAAGGCGTTGCGTGGTGAAGTGCCTTTGGGCGACAGTCATGCACTCGAGCAGCTGGCAGCGGAAACTACCATTCGTCTGGAACCGGACGAGGTCGAGAATCGAGTTGTTCTCGACGGCGAAGACGTAACCGGGCTCATTCGCAACCAGACAGTGACCGACGCGGCATCGCGGGTGAGCGTGTTTCCACCGATTCGCGCCTGGATGGTGCGCCTGCAGCAGGAGTTGGGTGCGACCGGCGGGGTGGTAATGGAGGGAAGGGATATTGGGACGGTGGTTTTCCCTCACGCCGATGCCAAGATATTCCTCGATGCAGCTCCCGAAGTTCGGGGAATGCGGCGGTTCGACCAGTTGGGGCCGACTCCTGCACAGCAGCCTGAAGAGGTAATCCGCGATCTGCGGGAGCGCGACTATCGGGATCGTCATCGCGTCGACTCACCGCTGCTGCCGGCAGCCGACGCTGTACTGCTGGATTCGACGAGCATGAGTCTTGAAGAAGCGGTGAAAGCTGCCGAGGAGATTGTGGCCGAGAGGCTTGCAGCACACACTCGTTGACCCCTGCAGCAATTTAATTGGACCTCACAATTTGGTAGAATCAACGGCGATTTGTATCGCAAGTTGATTCCTGATTGAATCTTTATGTGTCGACGTGCCACGATCAGATCACACTGGGAGCGGTATTTTCCAAATCCGTATTGATGTGTTCCCCTGTCCCGCGATGGCTCCCAGCTGCG
>JANXQR010000449.1 GCA_025353435.1 Acidobacteriota bacterium
CGCAGCACTTTGAGCATGCCTTTTGTGTCGAGCTCCTTGACTAGATGATCGAGCACCACCTTACCCGTGTCTGGTTTGTGGATGTCGTCAAGGCTCTTCCACCGCTTACCCTGAGTCGCCTGGATGAAACTCAGCACCAGCGCCGGATCGAGCGCCCGCGCCTTGTCGTAGCGGTCCTTCGCCTCGCCCTCGCGGTAATCCACAAAGATATAGCCGCCCTGCGTGGTCAGGTGGTCAATGATCGCGTCTTCGAGGCGGTCTTCAGTGTGCTTTTTCATGGCTACCCTTGCGTAGACACTTTGATGTTGCGCACATCGATCTTCCCTGTGGTCGCGGCGGTGATGAGCGCGGTGCGGTATTCAGTAAGGCGGTCGATGGCAGCTACGATTTTCTCGATCATCTGATCTATTTTGAGTGATTCTGAATCGATGTGATCTGCGATGACATCCTGTTCGCCGCGCTGAGGAAGAGAAACGGGAATAGAGAGTACATCGTTGCGATCAATCCCTGGGACTGCAGACTTAACCGAGTTGAGAAGGAACAGCGGGGCCAAATGTTCGAGCATCGCTCGTAGAAACCTGGGGGAGTTCCCATAAAGGTCATTGCTATAAAGAGTTGTGTTGAGGGGCCAGTAATCCGTGTCGATTAGATAGAAAACGCCAATCGTTCCGTATCGGCCAGTAACAATCCCAGGAGCCTTGGCAATAGCGGTGTCATGGTATGCCGAGACGCCAGATGAGGTCACAATTGGAACATCCCCTTCAGTTCTTTCATCAGCGGGAAGATCGTGCCCACGCTGAAGCATCACAGCCCATTTCAGACGCTTTACCTCCCAATGCTGCGGTACTTGGCCGAGCCAAGGAATGCCGGAGTCGCGCATAGGGGCGGCGGGGTTGAGGCCTTGGGTGACGGCTTGAGTGATGACCGCGATGCGCTTCTCCTGGAGCTTCTCCAGCAGCTCTTTCTTCCGGGCTATCAGCGCGTCAATTTGCCCCGTCTTCCAGTCCAGAAACGCAGCGATTTTCTGCTGTTCCTTCTCCTCCTCCGGGTAGCTGAAAGGAAGGCAGACGAGCGTTGTAGGATTGATGGCGGGATAGCTGATACCGGTGGAGTTTGCGACCACCGCATCAATAAAGCCGGCACCTTGCAGTGCGTAGCCCAAAAACCCGCTGTCGATGAACCCAAGCGGACGCACCACGGCGAACCCCGTGGAAACAATCATGTTGTCCGGCGGTTCCTCGATTGCGGCGATCGCCTTGAGGTAGGTCCGCACCGTTGAGATGATCGTATCCCCATCTTTGACGATGCGCCTCGCACGGGAAGGCGCTTCGTCAAAGGGGAACGTTTCAACCGTCGTGATGCCATTGACGAGGTCCACGCTGGAAATGTCCACGTAGGCCAACTCGTAATCGGGGTCCGTGGCTTCAGAAAGAGTTTCGTCATTGCACGTGACGGCAAACTTCAAGCGGCGGATCTCCCAACCGACAGGTGGAGCTTCAGTTCCCGGCCAGCGAGGTGGACTGAATTGTTGGTAGGTGGGATAGCTCACTACACCACCTCCTTAAGCATGGCCATGATTTTTTTCTCCAGCCCGTCGATGTCCTTCTCAATCTTCTCCAGCGGGCGCGGTGCCTCATACTCGTAGAAGTGGCGGTTGAAGGGGACTTCGTAGCCGACCTTGATCTTGCTGTGGTCAATCCAGGCATCGGCGCGGTAGGGCAGCACCTCGGCCTTGAGGTAGGTTTCGCAGTGGTCCTGCACGAGGGCGAGCAACACGGTTACATCCACCTGCCCTTGTTTCTTCCCCTCATAGTCGAGCAGCAGCGGCAGAGCGATGCCGGGAGGGAAGGGCACATTCTCCGTATCGCGTAGTTCCGAGTCAGGCTCGGGGTTGCCTTTCTTATCGCGGCAGATTGCAGCGGTGGGGTCGCGTTCGGCCAAGCTGCCAGGGCCCAGCAAGGCGCTTCGCAGCGAACTACCCAGAGTGATCTCCATTGCCTGGAATGCATCGTCCAACTCGACTTCGAAGAGGGCGCGATCTTTGACGAGCAGCCCTCCATCGAATCCACCCTTCATACCGTCGAGCACTTCAAGAATTGCCGCCTGGGCTTCCGCTCCTTCCAGCTCCTCCTCGATGATCTTCTTCTTGTCCTTTCGCTTTCGTGAAATGGCTAGATCCACGAATGCGCTGGTCCGCTTGAAGCGGTCAATGCGCTCGTCGGTGACAGCGAAGTTCAATCGTAGCGGACGCTCGACGGTGATCTTGAGATAGCCGAAATCCTGATTGTCGAAAATCTTGCTGACGAAGAGGCTCTTGGTCTGGTCTCGCTTGGGATCTACATTCGTTTGAATCTTCTCCACGGTCAGGCGGACATTGTCCTGAAAATCGCCATAGAGCTTAGCCAGCACCTCGATGTGGTTCGGCGCACTGTCTGTGCCGTCGCCGATGCGTTTGCGCTTGTCGCCAAGACTCTTTTTCATCTTCCAGGCAAAGTCGGTCCCATTGATGAGCTGCACCTTGCCAGCACGCTTGCGGCGTTTGCGATTCGTCACGATCCAGACATAGGTGGAGATTCCAGTGTTATAGAACAGCTGGTCAGGCAGACCGATGACGGCCTCCAACATGTCGTTCTCAATGATCCAACGGCGGATGTTGCTCTCCCCACTTCCGGCGTCTCCCGTGAAGAGAGGCGAGCCATTGAACACGATCCCGATGCGGGAGCCTTCTCCGCCCTTGCCACCTTTCTCGGGTGCGGGCTCCATCTTTGAAATCATGTGGAGCAGGAAGAGCAACGCGCCGTCATTGATGCGCGGCAAGCCTGGGCCGAAGCGCCCGTTGAAGCCAAACTCGTTGTGCTCCTTGGTGACGTGGTCTTTCTCCGGCTTCCACTCCACGCCGAAGGGCGGATTCGCCAGCATGTAGTGGAACTTCTCATCCGGATGACCGTCGCCATCGACAAAGCCTTCCTTGGCCTTACCGGTGCCGAGGGTGTTGCCGTAAATAATGTTTTTTACGTCCTCACCCTTGATCATGAGATCAGAGCCACAGATCGCATAGGACTCAGGGTTGTATTCCTGGCCGAAGAGTTCGAGATTCGCGCTGGGATTGAGGCCAGCTTCAGGATCCTTGATAAGTTTTTCCGACTCCGAGAGCATCCCACCGGTACCAGCCGTAGGATCGTAAATTTTAATGACCTTGCCTTCCTTGTAAACGAGGTCGTCGTAGGTAAAGAGCAGCGTCACCATCAGCTTGATAACTTCGCGCGGAGTGAAGTGGTCTCCGGCCTCTTCGTTGGCCTGCTCGTTGAAGCGCCGAACGAGGTCTTCGAAGACGTAGCCCATCGCGATGTTCGGGATGGTTTCCGGATGCAGGTCTACCGCAGCGACCTGCTTGACGACTTCAAACAGCCGGTTGGCTTCTTCCAACTTCTCGATCTCTTCGTCAAACTTGAACTTCTCAATGATCTTCCGTGCACGGGAGGAGAACCCGGCTATGTAATTACCAAGGTTGGCGGCGAGCTTGTCCGGATCACCAAGGAGTGTCTCGAAGGTGAACTTGCTGGTGTTGTGGAAGGTCAACTTGAACTTCTTGTTGATGATTTTCTCGATGGTCTCGGCGTCATACTTTTTTTCCGCCTTGAGCGTCTTGTGCAGGGCGATCACCTTATCTTTAGTGCCTTCCAACACACAATCCAGACGGCGCAATACGGTGAGCGGGATCATCACCCGGCGATACTGTGGCGGCCGGTAAGGGCCGCGCAGGAGATTGGCGATGTTCCAGATGACATCACCATGCTCTTTGAAGGCATCGAAATTTTTCATGAAATGAGACTTTCCAGGGGCATAGGTTCAGTCGGCAAGCAGCCAAGCTGAAAAGAGTTCATTGCGTTGCCACTGATGGCGCTACTTTATCTTCTACGCCGAGAACTCTCGCACCATCTATGGGGTAAGCTTATTTTGAAAAAGCGTGAGTACCACATCCATCTGTTGGTTGTGGACCTTGTCTACCGGCTCACCGAGAGATTTCATGACCTTCTGCCAAAGCCCTATTTCTCCCAGGCAGACGAGTGATGGATTAGCCTTCAGAATATCTGCTGCTTCCACTGCATATTTCTTATTCTTGCGGGAACGCGTGAAATTTCCTGACGTGACTCCCTTGACCATCCCTGCTGCACACAACCCTAGAAACGCATTCTTGGGACAGGACTTCACCTGAGAAGATGTTCCGCCTCCCCATATCGAAGTTGTGGCTTGATCCCACGCATCGGATGGATCTTGAGGATGTTTTCCCGTCGCTAGTTTGTGCGCATTCAGCGCTGCTGTGCCGAAACCTCCCATTCACAACCCCCCAATTTTGTTCCGCAGAATACCCCTTTCCCTTAGAGAAAGCATCCCGCCTTTAGGGGGCCAGGAAGTGCTGAGTCCTGAGCGAGGAGGGCGAAGATGGTTTGTCTTGTTGGTCTGGTTGCTGGGAAACAAGTCGAGTCGAGCGGGACGCGGGGTTGGTTGGTCTGGTTGGTGCGGTGGAGAGCGAGAGGAGAGGAGCGGGTCGAGTGGGAATGGCGCGACGGGGCGTAAAACGTAGGGAGGAAGGAGTACGGAGCGGATGGCATATAGCCTATGGCCTGATGGGGGAAGGGCGCAGACGGCTGGAAGACGTGAGGCCGTCAGGCATGTTGTAGGCGGCGGCCTGTCTGCACGAACCGAATCTCAACTCGCTGGTTCAAGGCTGCGGCAATCCGGTTCAACATCGCCAGCGAATGACCTTCGTAGTCGGCACTTTCCAGACGGCAGATGACCGATGCGGTGGTGCCGACGAGTTTGGCGAGTTGCCGCTGGGTGAGCCCGGCTTGTACCCGGAGTGCGGTCATCTTCCGCGCGACATTGTCATTGGCTCGCGCTTCTTCCAATGCCGCCAACCGGTCCGGTCTACCCTGATAATAGCGGCGGTGAAGGATTTCGACGGCGTTAGTTGTGGAGCGCTTTGGCTTCGGCATCGTTACTCCTCCTGGTAGGTATGTGTGCCAGGATCCCGTTCAAATCGCTGTTTTCTCTTCATGGCCTCATCAATTTCTCGTGGAGGGACGACTCGTTCTTTCACCAGACCATGCGCTAAAACTGCAGCAACCTTGCCGTGAAAGAAATACAGGATTCGGTAATGGATCCCCTGCAATCCCACACGGAGTTCATAGATACCGTCCCGGAGCAGATCCGCTTCCGGTCTCCGCAGTTCATGACCTAGGTCTTGCAACCGCTCAATCTTGACACGGCATTTATCCTGAGCTTTGGGCGGCAAGGTGTCCAGCCAATCGAGAACCGGAACCGAGCCTGCCGCCTCCTGATAAAAGACAACCTGGGTTTTGGACACCGCCTACCTCATTGCTATGTTCGCATTATTGCGAACGCTGGTCAAGCCGTCTCTCCCAGTTGGCCTCCCTGCGGTGCTGTTCATGACCTTGAAGCCTCAAATTAAGAGAAAGACGCGCTCAATTGGCTCGTGCGGAACTAGAACGCTCATGTTCTTTTCCGTTATGTGCAAGAGGATTTCAGGTGAACAGCAATACCGTTTTCATTACGGAAAATCAACGCAAGTACGCCGAAGCCGAAATGGAAGCATTCGAGTGGGTGAAACGAAAGGGTGCGGGCGGTCTGCGGGGCAGAGAGCGAGAAGGGCGAGTCGAGCGGGAAAGGCGCGAAACGCGGGATGGTTGGACTGATTCATCTGGTCTATCTCGTTGGTCTGGTCTCTTTGGTTCCTCTGGTTTGTTTTCCGATCCGGCCAACCAGACAGCCGAGATAGACACTCCCCCGCGTCTCGCTCGTCCCGCCATTCCCGCTCGTCTGCCCTCTACCTCACAGACAAGATAGACCAGATGAACCACGATCGCGATGGGGT
>JANXQR010000454.1 GCA_025353435.1 Acidobacteriota bacterium
TGCCTCAACAGTTCACCATCAGCACTGAGCAGCCCTGCTTCGACGGCTTCCACTGCACCAGGAACCGCGTCACCGCCATGGGGTCCATCCGCCGCATCGATTCGAATTCGCCTGACTTCTGGCTATAGAGCAGCTTGCCCGTCTCGCTCAGCACCGCAATCGCCGGCACGCCCCGCTTCAACGGAATTTCGTACTTGGCAGCGAGGTCCAGATTGGCGTCGTACTCTCCCACATTCACATGCACCAGCACGTAATTCGATTCCAGGATGGCCCGATTATCGGCGTTGTGAAAATAGATATCGAGCACTTGGCAGTCGCCGCACCAGTTGCCGCCAAAATCCAGCAGAACGCGCTTATGCGCCTGCGCAGCGGACTTCAGCGCCGCCGCAAGCTCCGGCTTGGCCTGCGCAGGATCGGGATAAATATCACGGGTCGCCGGCCGGCCCAACGTCGCAGCCAACAGCAGCACCCCAACCATGGCAATCTTGCGGATATGTTTCACGGGAAAGAATCCTCTCAACCTTCAATTTTAGTCCCACGCACGGAAACGTTTCCAGTGCGCCTGAATGCGGCAATGCATCTTATACTTGAAAGGTGACAAGCGACGTGCGAAAACGCCTCGAGTCCGCTGCCTACTCCGACCTCGGGGCGATGATGGAGGGCTACGCTCAAGCTGCCGTCGAGGTCGCGCGCGACGACTTCCACCAAACGCTCGATAACACACCCGATTCTGTCGATGTCCTCGACGAGATCCTCGTCATGGTTGGTGAAAGCCCCGAGCGCGACCTTGACTACGAAGTCCGCCTCTGGGGAAGCTACCTCGGCGAAATGATCCGCACCCGTTACGCCGGCACGTGGGAGATGACCCAATACCCCGGCGGCACCGTCGCCGTCCCCGCCGTCAACGTGCGTGGCTCGCGCCTCTTCCCCCTCATGAAGGTCTATCGCCGCCTCACCGCGGGCGAAGAAGAAGACCTGCGCAGCTTTTACAACATGGTCACCGAGCGCCTCGGCAAACCCGCCCAGGTCAATTAGGCCCGGTCGGGCGACCTTCGTCGCCAATCCAGATCGCGCCGCCCAACGTTCCAATCATGCTGGATCGTCGCAATGTGATCTGCTTCACTGTCCACTGATCACTGTCCACTGTCCTTATGCGACAATAAGAATGTTTAACGGAGTGCGCCCGCGAAAGCGCGGCGTGTGGAGGATGATTCAATGGGTGATCTATTACAGCCATGGCACTTGATTGTGCTTGCCGTCGTGGCGTTCCTTCTATTTGGCGCCAAGCGGCTGCCGGAGCTTGGCAAAGGCCTGGGTGAGGGCCTCAAGGGCTTCAAGGAAGGCATCAAGGGCATAACCGAGCCGACGCCTCCCCCCCCCGTGCAACACAGTGCGCCCGTAGCCCCGCCTCCCGCTTCCACCCCCACCGACCCGAAATAAGCCTTCAGTCGCCTGGAGCGACAAGGACGCGGCTGGCGGCCAATCGCCGTATCCGCGCCCACCATAAAATCAAAAGGGCCTGTGCTTCCGCACAGGCCCTTTGTGTTGCTCCTGATGTCTAGGTGCCCCACCCAATGTCTGGGTGCCCCACCCTCAGCGCGTTTTTGTTCTTGCGCTTAGGGTGGGAAACTCGTCGACTAACCCTTCCGACGTCTCCGACTGGCTCTCTACTTCAGCTGCGCCGCCGACGGATAATAGCCTTTCCTTGCAACCACTTCCAGCCCCGGCCGATCTACCCGGACATCAATATTCCGGAATTTCCCATCGAACGGTGACTCGTGGCTGGAGTACACCAGCGAATACCGGTTCCGCGCCTCTTCTGTCAGCGACTGGTAGCTCTTTTCGATGCCGTTCAGATTCCGCTCTGCATCCAGCGTCCCGCCCGTCTGAATCACGTAGCTCACCAGCCGGTTGTCGTACATGGTGAAGGGAAGATGGAAGCGGCTCAAAAACCCTTCGCCCCACAGCGCCGAGTCGCCCACCAGCGTCCCGTACAC
>JANXQR010000658.1 GCA_025353435.1 Acidobacteriota bacterium
GCAAAAATACCACCAGCGACAGCCGGATAAAACGGGAGTCATGTGGAGCAATACGGAGGGTATATGCCAGTAAACACAGTAAATTCAATAGATTGCAGGGAAGACAGAAGAGTGGCGTGGAGGCATACGGAGGGAAATTTATAGGGTACTGGCGGAGAGGGTGGGATTCGAACCCACGTTAGAGTTTCCCCTAAACACGCTTTCCAAGCGTGCGCCTTCAACCACTCGGCCACCTCTCCAGATGCGGGTGTGTCTCTCTGAATTTAACACAGCGGGTCGTCTTCACCGCTGCTGGGAGGCTCGGGCCGTCGGGGGCAAAAACACGAGAATGAAATCGTTTACTTTGTTCGGCCGAGGGGTTTATAGTTCGGCCTTGTTGCCGCGCCCTCGTGCTGACGCGTGCTTAAAAAATACTGCCTTCTGGAGGCACTCTTGCCTGGAATTTCCCGTCGTGACCTGCTTTCATCCGGATTAGTTCTTTCGGCATCCTCATTGCTTGCCCGCTCTGCTTGGGCGCGAACTGCATCACTTCTCGCCGACATGCCTCAAGGCTCGGCAGAGGCAGCTCCTGCGCTGGCTCCGCGCGAGCAATTGCTGTTCGATTTCGGATGGAAGTTCACATTCGGTAACGGCGTGGACCCGGCAAAGGATCTGGGCTTCGGCTTCGGTCAAGGCGATTTTGCGAAGACCGGTGACTTCAAATTTGCCAAGGCCAAGTTCGACGATTCGAAGTGGCGCACGCTCAACTTTCCACACGACTGGGCGGTGGAATTGCCGTTTGTGAACGATGAGGAGCAGAATTCGCATGGCTACAAGCCGGTGGGCCGGCGCTATCCCGAGTCGAGCGTGGGCTGGTACCGCCGCGAGTTCGACATTCCTGCCAACGACCTGGGCAGGCGCATCACAATCGAGTTCGATGGCGCGTTCCGTGACGTGTTCGTATTTGTCAACGGCTGCTTTATTGGTCGTAACAATAACGGCTACGCACCTTTCCAGTTCGACCTGACCGACTACCTGGCGTATGGAGCAAAGAACTACATTGTGCTTCGTGTTGACGCGAGTTTTGGCGATGGCTGGTTCTACGAGGGCGCAGGCGTCTACCGTCATGTTTGGTTGAGCAAGACCGATGCAGTGCACCTGGGCAAGTGGGAAAGCTGGGTGCGACCGGCAGTGAATGGCAATGCCGCGACATTGTCGCTGGGCACGATGGTGCAAAACCAGGGCAAGGGAGCGACAACTGCGAAGGTGAGTTGGAAGATCCTCGACTCGAAGGGCGCTACCGTTGCAACGGCCGAAGCTGCTGGACAGAAGATTGACGTCGACGGAACGGCGAGCTACGCGGCAACTGCGAAGCTTGCCAATCCGGCACTTTGGTCGGTCGATGAGCCAAATCTCTACTCGGCGATTGTGACAGTGGAGTCTGACGGCAAGGTGCGCGATGCGGAGCGAGTATCGTTTGGCGTGCGCACTGCCGAGTTCACCGCCGACAAAGGTTTCTTCCTCAATGGCAAGGCGCTCAAGATTCAGGGAACTTGCAACCATCAGGATCATGCGGGTGTGGGTGCTGCATTACCAGACCGGCTGCAGTGGTTCCGGCTCGCGGTATTGCGGGAGATGGGTGGCAACGCAGTGCGGACCTCCCACAACATGCCGACGCCCGAATGGGTTGACGCATGCGATCGCATGGGCATGATGATGATGTGCGAAACGCGTCAGATGAGTTCCACTCCCGAAGGGCTTGAACAGCTGGCCACAATGGTGAAGCGCTATCGCAACTCGCCATCGATCATTCTTTGGTCCATCGGCAACGAAGAGTTTATCCTGCAAAGCGAAATGGCTGAGCAGGGCGCAAAAATCGCAACGACAATGGTCCGCCTGTGTCATGAACTCGACCCGACACGCCAGGTGTCAGCGGCCGTGAATGGAAATAACGAGAAGGGCGTATCCGAGCCATTCGAGGTAATCGGCTTCAACTACAACCTGAAGTTTCCCGAAGATTACCATAAGAAAAATCCCACCAAACCACTCTACGGATCGGAGACGTCGAGCGCGATCGGTACGCGCGGCGTGTACACGACGGACAAGTTGCGCAACACGGTCAACTCCTACGACGGTGTGGTGCCATGGGGTGAGACGGCCGAGGAATGGTGGAAATTTTACGGTTCGCGCGATTGGGAGGCTGGCGGATTTGCGTGGACAGGCTTCGATTATCGCGGTGAGCCGACGCCCTATGGCTGGCCCTCGATCAATTCACAATTTGGCATAGTGGACATGTGCGGTTACCCCAAGGACAACTTCTTCTACTACAAAGCGTGGTGGGGCAAGGAGCCTTCGCTGCATCTGTTCCCGCATTGGAATTTTGAGGGACGCGAAGGCGACGAGATTCCGGTGTGGGTCTATACGAATCTGGATGAAGTGGAACTCTTCGTAAATGGCAAGAGCCTCGGCAGCAAGAAGGTTCCGCATCTCGAGCATGTCGATTGGAAGGTGAAGTTCGAGCCTGGTTCCATCGAAGCGCGCGGTTCAAAGGGCGGCAAAGTTGTACTAACCGAGAAGCGCGAAACGACAGGACCAACCACGTCGATCCGTATGACCGCAGATCGCACCGAAATCAATGCGGACGGCGAAGATGTCACAGTTCTCAAAGTGGAGGGCCTCGACAAAGAAGGGCGTTTGGTCCCGACCGCGAACAACAAGATAGGCTTCAAGGTGACCGGAAAAGGTGCGCTCATCGGAGTCGGCAACGGCGATCCGAACTGCCAGGAAAGTGACAAGGAGCCGCGGCGTTCGCTATTCAATGGTCTCGCGCAGGTAATTATTCAGAGCACGAAATCGGCCGGAGAGATTCAGATTGAAGCAACGAAGGATGGATGGGACGGACCGAATCTCACACCAGCCAAAGTCGTGATCGCTACGAAGCAGGTGCAGTTGCGGCCTGCTGTCCCGGTGCCACAACAATCGTAAGAGTCGGCCCCGGGTTTCATGATTGAGACCCAGGGCACTCATCTGCACTCGATTCACTTCCCTTTCGCCGAGTGCATCATCAATTCGTCCGCAGCATCGTAGCCACAGGGGATTTCAATGTCGTCGATGGTTGCACCGGCCTCAAGCAGAGGCGCGATCCAATCAGGCGTGCGTCGATCCTTCCAATAGGAATCGGTACATGCGCGTATAGCGAGTTGAAGCGGCGTGCGGCCTCTTCCATCGAGCGCATTAACTGGGGCGCCGCGCTCCAATAGAAGTTTCGAGGTCTCGGGCCACCCACGCCAAGCCGACCCATGCAGAGCGGTGGAGTCCCTGGCGATGTCGAAGTAACCGTCGCCGCTGTAAAGCGCATCGACAGGGACGCCGAGGTCCAGGAGGCAACCGACGCCTTCGCTGTTGCCCACTCCAGCAAACTGAGCGAGCAGCGTACCTCCTTCGAAGAGCAGTTCCTGAGACAAGCTTGGCAATTCTTTGATGAGGGATTGAATGGCGGCCTTGTCCGCGAGCGCGCAAGCAGCAATGAGCGGGTCGACTCCAGCGAACTGCAGATCAACATTGCGGTCGCGAAGAAGACTGAGCACATCGCCGCGCCGCGCCGAGCCGCCATCACGGCAGCAGAACGGCCATCGCGTCCATTGCTAAGGAGCGGGTCCGCGCCGCGTTCAATTAACAACCGGATAATCTCGATTCTGTTATCGCGCTGGATGGCGTGTTGGAGCGCGCTGTTTCCCCACTGCGGAATCGCATTCGGATCAGCACCATTGTCGAGCGCGAGCTTGATGCCTTCATAGTCGTGCCAGTCGGCTTTGCGCACAAGTATCCAGGTACGGCTGCGGTCGTTGAACTTGCCGCTTTCGAGAAGTATCTGCGTGACTGTGTTGTCGTAGCTTTCCGGTGCATGATAACAAGTTTCGCCGTCATTCGGATCGGCCCCGTATTCGAGGAGAAGCCGAGTCAGGCCCGGATGCTGTGCTGCCCCCGCTGCGCCATAAATGACACTCTCGAATTCCCTTTGACCTTGCCACGTGGCATCCCAGCCAGTGTTGGGGCTTGCTCCTGCATCAAGCAGAATGCGGGCGGTCTTCACGAAAGCATCGGAGCGGCCGCGATCGATACGCAGATACCGTGAGAAGCAAAGATGCGTGAGGGCATCCCACTCATACGGGCCACCAGGGGTTGCGGCTAGTTTCGGGTCGGCCAAGAGGAACGCTCGCACCGCCGATTCATCAGCCATAACAGCCGCAGTGTAGATATTGGCGTGGCCAACCTGCGGATAGCGTGCCAGGATGGCCTCGGCTTCATCGAGCGTTCCCGAAGTGTGCGAAGAACCGTCCCGTGGAACGGTCGCTGCAACGAGGAACGCCTTCAAGGGATCCGAGAGTGACGCGACGGCACGCTGCACTCGAAGGGATTCAATTTGTGCTGCGTATTTCGGCCAGCTCTCGAATCCATGTTCGCGCGCGATGACCAGCTGGGCCGCCGTCAGCGACAATGATGCTCGAGCGCGATCAGGATGGTGCGCATGCAAGCGAGCCAATGCCTCAGGCAAACTATTGCGGCATTCACGCAACAGTTCCTTGGCTTGCTTCTTGTATTGGTCGAGGTTGGGGAATTCAGGCAGGGTTCTATCGGGCATACGAAGCTCCTTTCGTGTGTCGCCTGGAGTCCGCGCCAATCAGGCTGGAAAGAAGTTTCGTGGAATTGTGTGACGTAAGGTGGGCACGGCCCTTTCCGCGGACTGGTTGCGCCCTTCGCGCTGGTTATCAGCCTAAGGCAGTGCCGCGCCGGCGTCAATGATCCCGTCGCAAGAACGCGCCGAACGCGTGCACTCACCATTTCCCTGCCCTCGCGAGTTCTGTTAGCGTGTCTATCTGCGCAGTTCCGAGGTGCGACTGAATGTTCAAAGGTGAGATCGGGTCGAATCAGGCAGCGAGCTCGCCCGCAGGTCATCCGCCCGCCGTCATCGCAGGGTTTTCAGCCTGGCTCCTTGATGCTTTCGACTTTTTCCTGGTCACGATTTGCCTGACCGCCATGGCGCACGAGTTCCACAAGACTGACGCGCAGATGTACCTCATCATCACCATGACCATGATCTTTCGGCCGGTTGGCGGATTTATCTTTGGCCTTCTTGCCGACCGCTACGGCCGACGCATTCCTCTCATGATCAACATGAGCGCATTCGCCGTTTCGGGAATTCTGACCGGACTCGTGCCCAGCTTCACTGCACTGCTCGTTGTGCGCGCTTTGTTCGGCATCGTCATGGGAGGCACCTGGGGTGTGGGAGCGTCGCTCGCGATGGAGGGCGCGCCGGAGAAACATCGTGGCCTTCTTTCGGGCCTGTTGCAGGAGGGTTACGCCGCAGGCAACGTGCTGGCGGCAGTCCTCTCGTTCTTCCTCCTCGATCGCATGGGGTGGCGAATGCTGTTTATCCTCAGCAGTCTGCCCGCTGTCCCACTCATCCTGTACTTGCTGCTTTTTGTGAAAGAATCCGCCGTATGGCAGAAGCAGGCCAGAACAAGGCTCAGTTGGGGTGACCAGCATCGCGAGATTCTGCGGCACTGGAAACTATTCCTTTATCTGCTCGTATTCATGACCGCGATGCTATTCGCCTCGCATGGCACCCAGGACATGTATCCCACTTTTCTGCAGCGCCAGTGGCACCTGGATCATTCGCATATCACGGCTATTACAGCGATCTCCGGGATCGGCGCCATCCTCGGAGGACTCGTCTTCGGTCACTTCTCTGACAAGAACGGCCGGCGGCGCGCCATCATCACTGCGTTCATTCTCGGCGCGGCGGTCATTCCTCTGTGGGCTTACGCTCCCAACCAGGCACTGCTTGTCACGGGTGCATTCCTGATTCAGTTCATGGTCCAAGGCGCGTGGGGTGTGATCCCGGCACATCTTTCAGAACTATCGCCAGATTCTGTCCGCGCGCTGCTTCCGGGGTTCGCGTACCAAAGTGCCGGCGTTATTGCCAGCACCGTAGGTTACATCGAGGCGGTCTATGCCCAGCGCACAAGTTACGCCACGGCGATGGCCCTCACGGCCATTAGCGTCTTTACGATTGCGGCTCTCATGGCGTGGCTTGGCCGCGAGCGCCACGGGCAGCGATTCGGAGCCGCCTGAGGCGATCCGCTGATCACTTTTAAACGATGTTTCCGTCGCCGGAAGCTTGCTTGCTACCTGAATTTGCAGGCCCAAACAGCGATCGCAAGTGACATTCATACCCAATCCGAGTTAGCCTAAGGGCTATTCGCGCAGGGCGCGATGTAAGGAGCTAACCGCACTTCAATGCCTATCCAACCTACCTCCAATATTTGGTATAACGGCAAGCTTATCCCCTGGGAACAAGCCACCATTCACGTGATGAGCCACGTAGTTCACTACGGCTCCAGCGTTTTCGAAGGCATTCGCTGCTACACCCAGCCGCATGGAGCGGCCGTGTTCCGTTTGCCGGAGCACATGCAGCGACTAATCGATTCCGCCAAGATCTACCGCATGCAGCTTCCCTTCTCGCTCGATGAACTGTGCGCAGCGGTCGTGGATACGATTGAATCCAATGGAGTTGCGCCGTGCTATGTCCGGCCGATCGTGATTCGCGGTTACGGTGAAATTGGCGTAAATCCCAAGGGATCGCCAATCGATGTCTACATTTCCAACTTTCCGTGGGGCAAATATGTTGCCGGTGGCGAAGCAGCCGATGTCTGTGTTTCCAGCTGGAACCGGCTTGCTCCCAACACCTTGCCCGCATTGGCAAAAGCCGGTGCAAACTACATGAATTCCCAGCTGATCCGCATGGAAGCCGACATCAACGGCTACACGGAAGGCATTGCTCTGGACGTGAACGGCCTGGTGAGCGAAGGGTCGGGCGAGAATGTATTTATCGTCCGTAATGGCGTGCTCTATACGCCTCCGCTGGGGAATTCGGCGCTCTCCGGCATCACCCGCGACAGCGTTTTGACGATCGCGCGTCACCTCGGGCTGACTGTCCTCGAGCAGTCCCTCCCGCGCGAACTGCTCTACATTGCGGACGAAGTGTTCTTTACTGGAACGGCGGCTGAGGTCTCGGCCATTCGCTCCGTCGACCGCATCGTCATCGGTGAAGGAAAGATGGGCGAGATCACAAAGAAAATCTCCGATGAGTTCTTTGCCATCGCCAACGGGCTCAAGCCGGATCGCTTTGGCTGGCTAACCCCGGTGAAGGTCAATGCTCCCGAAACGGTGAACGCTTAAGTCACTGACAGATAGGAAGAAGCGGGTGGCTTTCGGGCCGCCCGCTTTTCATTTCCGGCAAATTGCCTGAATCGGGCACTCTCGGCGATCGCGCAAGCCCGTTTGCAGGCACCGCAACCTTCAGTTCGTGGTCTTACAATCGTCACGTATCGCTTGCAATCTACGGAGCGCCATTTGTACCGGACGAGTATCATGAGCGTGTAGCCCCCGTCGATTTGGCCGTTACTTTTGCATCGCTGGCAGGGGTGAATTTGCCCTCGGCGGCGGTGGGCCGAGTGCTGACCGAAGCCATAAAAAGCCCCCGCCCAGCAGCCGCACAATGAGGACACCAGCCCACACGTGAAACCCGATATGAAAGTGCAGTTGGCCGGCATGACGCTGGTCAACCCGGTGATCGCCGCCAGCGGCACCTTCGGCTACGGTATCGAATTCGAAGAGATCGTCTCCCTTGAGAGGATTGGCGGATTCGTCACCAAGGGCATTTCCCTTCAGCCGATGAACGGACACCCTGCTCCGCGCATTCTGCAGACCGCCGCAGGCATGCTCAACGCCATCGGACTCCAGAACGTCGGAGTGGACGAGTTCATTGCCAAAAAGCTCCCTCCTCTGGCCCGGTATCCAAGTTGCAATGTCATCGTGAACGTATTCGGCTACACGGTGGGTGATTTCGTTTCCGTGGCTGAACGGCTGAACGACGCCGAGGGAATTTCCGCCTATGAGCTAAACGTGTCGTGTCCCAACGTGCACGCCGGCGGCATGGCGTTCGGCGCCGACCCTGGCTCCCTCGAATACCTCGTGCGGCGCGTTCGTTCCACCACCAAGCGGCCCATCATCGTCAAGCTTTCACCGAACGTTACTTCCATTGCGCAGGTCGCAAAGGTCGCCGCCGGCGCCGGCGCGGATGCATTAAGCATGGTGAACACTTTTCTTGCCATGTCCATTGATGTGGAAACGCGCAAACCGCGGCTCAGCAATGTGACGGGCGGCCTTTCCGGACCTGCCATCAAGCCCATCGCGCTGCGCATGGTCTACGAAGCCGCCCGGGCCGTTCCCATCCCAATCATCGGCATGGGCGGCATCGTCACGCCGGAAGACGCAGTCGAGTTCCTGCTGGCTGGAGCGGCCGCCGTACAGGTTGGAACCGCAAGCTATGCCGATCCCCGGGCAACCGAACGGCTGGCGAAGGGACTCGAGTCCTGGTGCCGTGGCCACCATGTGGAGCGGGTGACGAGTTTGACTGGCGCACTTGACGTTCCGAAGAACTAGGGCTTCAATCAATTGAATCAGGAAAACTGCGATGCCATTTCCAATTAAGACGTGCGTAGTTTGTGAAGATGAATTTGAGCTCAGGCCTGGCAAACCGGGCTTTGCCAACCGCTGCCCTGCCTGTAGCGAACCGGACGCAGAGGAAGCCAAGCCTACCGCTGGCGACTACCGCACCGCCGACGCCGAACTGAATGAGGCGCGAAAAAAGACCATGAAGGAAATGCTCTACCGGAAAGAGCAGTGATTCACAGATAGTGACCAGTTTCCTTACGGCAGGCATTTCGCTTGCTGTCCACTCTTCACTGTGCACTGTTCACTGGGGCTCACATCCCCTTGCCGCGGAAGGCAAAGAACAGCTCGATCAACAGAATTAGCACTACGGTGACTTCCAGCAGAAAGCCGCGGCTCTGATTGAATTGCTCGATCATGTCCTGATGAAGCGCCTCGGCGGTGCGCAGTTTCTCTGCTACCAGGTTCTTGTAGTCCGGCACGCCAACCTTGGCCGCGGCAAGCCGATATAGCCTCGCGGCAAACATATCGCTCAAAATCTTGATGGCGTTGTCCGCGTGCTCGGTAAGCTCGCCAATGTCGAGTAGCACCGTCTGGAGGCTGGTGGCGGAACGCGCCAGCCGATACCGAGCCAGCATGCTCTTCTTTTCTCCAAGCAGGTCGTAGACATTGTCGAGAATCTCCGTCAGCAGTTCATCGTAGTGGCGGAATTCAAGTAGCTGCGAATTTGCGTATTCGAGCAGTTGAATGGCAGTTTGCGCCCCAAGGCTGCTGTCGTACAGAAATGCGGCATTCCAACCAATTACCGCCAGGTCCTGCGCGTAGTAGGAGATCTGCGAGTTGAGCACTTCGCCGCATTCGCCCTCCGACAGGATGAGCCGATCCCCCCGGACTACCTGGGCAATCCTCAGCCTCTGTGCCGCGACAAGTTCTGCCGCTGTGGGCGAACCGGCCACCTCGCGGACATGAAAAATGAAGTAGTCTTCGCTCAGCCAGCGCTCATATGGCTTTATCAGGGCGCCCGTGGACCGCTCCAGCATGCGGCGCACGATAGGCTCGACACGCGAAGCAAAATCCACGTCCCAAACCCATCGGCTCGATAGCTGAACGAGAGAGTCCCAGTCGCCGGCAAACGGAATCTGGTAGATCAGGCTGACGACGCCGTAGTCGTAATACTAGATTTCGCCTTCAAGGATTTCCCCGGATTCGAGCACCAGCGGATCGAGACGCTCGACCACAGGCGGCCGCTCGTAGCGAACGTATGCCGGCGCTGCCTGCTTGGTGCTGGGCTGACGCACCGTTCGCGAAGCCACGCCCTGCTGAAGATGATCAAGGCGAATCTCTTCGCACACATCGAACTGGATCAGAACCAGCACGAATCCGCTAAGCGGGAATGACGCTGCCATTGGGGATTCGATTGTCATCACCTGACGGCATGGTAACGGATTTGTGTTAACACGACTATCAGCGCCTGTTCACGCTACTGCGCCGCTGCGGTTTCCATCGGCTTCACGGCGCTCAGCGGGATCTCCATCGTGCCCACCTTGCGCGAGTTCCGGTCGTAGACGCCCGTGCGCAGCCAGAAATTCCCGTTGGGCACTGCGATTTCCGCGCGGAGTTGCACTCCGGTGCTCTGGTAGATCGCGTAAACATCAGGCTTGATATTCAGGTCGATCAGGTGGTCCTTGCGACTAACGATGTTTCCGTAACGATCGTATGCAATCAGCGAAACATTCAGATTCCCGGTGCGAAGGCCGCTGGGGCCGAGCGGCAGATTCAGATCCTTGAGATCCACGGCAAAGTCGACAGAATAATGAATCTTGCCTTTCTCGCTCTCTGGTTCTCCACCCTTCGCGAGGATCGGCTGCACCTTCGCTTTGTAGAGAATCTGCTCACTCTGCGGCATGCCCAGATCCATGAACGGCAGCAGCGGATCGACGGCGCCGGGGCTCTGCGCCGCCAACTTGCGAATGGCCTGCTGGCGCAGGATCTCCGCGGAGCCCGGAACCGCCTCATCGGCCGCAATGTAGCCATGACGGAAGCTCAGGTTGTACTTCCCTCCGTCGGTCCTCACGTCGATCTT
>JANXQR010000480.1 GCA_025353435.1 Acidobacteriota bacterium
TCCCCAGCCTGGATCGACATACACAACGGCAAGCTCGAACTCTCGACCGATATGTCGCGCCAGTCCATCGCTCTAATCCAATTAACCTGGTGAGGCGGCCGCCCCACTCATTCCTCAGAGCGATCCACCATATTGCTCATCGCTCACATGCTCCAACCAATCCACTATCTTGCCATCGAGCTTTTCCTGAATCGCAAAATGCGTCATGGCCGTCGTCTGCGAAGCGCCATGCCAATGCTTCTCTCCGGGCGCAAACCAGATCACATCGCCCGGCCGGATTTCCTCGATGGGCCCGCTCCATTTCTGCGCCCTGCCGTACCCCGACATCACGATCAATGTCTGCCCGAGCGGATGCGTATGCCACGCGGTCCGCGCACCCGGCTCGAAAGTGACACTTGCCCCAACCACCCGCGCTGGCTCGGGCGCCGTAAACATCGGGTCCACGCGCACTGTGCCTGTGAAGTATTCCGCCGGGCCTTTTCCTGAAGGCTGAGAACCGGCTCGCTTGATTTCCATCGCTTGTGTCTCCTCAATTGGTCACAGTAATACTCGGCGGGGATGCATCTGGGCCGAGAATGTCACTCCTATGGCATCGTCCTGACCCCGATCTTCAGTCAAATGCCATGCATTTGGGCCCTGAAAGTGTCCGAAAACGGACAGTTTCGTGAAAAATAAAACGGTCATGTGCTTTTGAATCATCCGATTGCACCCCGAAAAGGGGAAATTTTTGCTCACCGTGATTTGAATCACATTTCGGTGAAAAGTGAACAAAAGCAAAAACAGGTGAATAAGTGAACAAAAGCGCGGTCTCCCATCCTAAAACGAAAATGTTGCTTTTAGGATGGGCGCCCCGCCTGGTGGCGGCAAACGAAAGCCCCTCCGGGACGGCTGTCCGGGAAGGGCATATTTCTTATCTATATTAAGTATGGCAGGTTCGACGAATTAATAATGGATTTTCCAATATTTCTATTTTGTTTGTTTTGTGTAGATTGCAACGATTTCCACAGGTTGGGCACTTGACAACTTTTCGGGCGGGCCAAGTGGGCGCTCTGCGGGCGAGCGGGGCCAATGTAAAACACTGGCCGACTTATCGAGAGTCATATCTTCCGGGCATCTAGAGCGAGACCTAAGTCATCGGTCATCCCCTGGTCCCCAAATGCAAGGGACCAGGGGCACCCTCAGTGAACAGTCTGCCCCAAAAGATCGTGGCCACCCGCGTAGGGACCGGGGGCGCCCCCGTTGTAGTATGGAAACGACTGAGGGGTCGGGGCCACCCGCATGCCACTTCTAGCGGGAAGACTCCGCTGGCTCCGCCATGCACCTCCGGAGCGGTAGACTTGTAGCGATCTTAAGGCAAAAACAGAGAAGCCAGCCGGAGGACTTTTCATCATGAGTCCATCAGAGATTTCTCGGCGGTCAATGCTCCGTGGCGCCGCGCTGGGCGCAGCGGCACTCGCCTCTGGCGCCGGCAAGCTGCTGGCCGAACCGGCGCATGCGCCGCCCAACATTGTCTTCATCCTTGCTGACGATATGGGCTACGCCGATATCGCCTGCTACGGACGGCCCGATCTCCGCACTCCGAACATCGATAGCATTGCGTCACATGGAATGCGCTTTCTGCAGGCCTACGCCAACTCCGCGGTCTGCTCGGCAACGCGCACAGCCCTGATTACCGGACGCTATCAGGACCGTCTGGATGTTGGTCTCGACGAGCCGCTCGTTGACCGCGATACAGGTTTGCCTCCGAGTCACCCTACACTGCCCTCGCTGCTTCGCAAGGCCGGATACGGCACTACCCTGTTGGGCAAGTGGCATCTGGGCTTGCCGCCAAAGTATGGCCCCCTCCAGAGTGGCTATGACCACTTTTATGGGTTTCGCGGCGGCGCGGTTGACTACTTTACACACTCCAACGACCTGTGGGACGAGGACGTCAAACTTGAGCAAGTCGGATATCTGACGGATTTGCTGGGCAGCCACGCCGTGAATGTGATCGACGGCTATGCCAAGGCTGGAAAGCCCTTTCTGCTGAGCCTGCACTTTAATGCGCCACACTGGCCGTGGGAGGGGCCGGGAGATGAGGCTGAATCCCGGCGGCTCATTGGGCATCGGCTCAACGATTTCGACGGCGGTTCGCAAAAGACCTACCAGCGCATGATCGAGGACCTCGATCTCCAGGTTGGGCGGGTGCTCGAGGCTCTTCACGCCAACGGTATTGCCGAGAACACAATTGTGATTTTCACCAGCGACAACGGTGGCGAGCGCTTCGCCGATACATGGCCCTTTATAGGCCGGAAGACAGAGTTGCTTGAGGGCGGTTTGCGCATTCCGGCGGTTATCTCGTGGCCAGCGCGCATTGCCATGGGCCAGACCACCAGCCAGGTGGCGATCAGCATGGATTGGCTGCCCACGCTTCTTGCGGCTGCAGGCACAGGGCCCGATTTCGCTTATCCATCCGACGGCATGAACCTGCTGCCCTTCATCACCGAGGGCGCTCCGCCGGTTCCCCGCAAGCTTTTTTGGCGCTACAAAGCCAATGCACAGCATGCGGCGCGCGATGGCGATATGAAATATCTCAAGATTCTCGGTAATACATTTCTGTTCAACGTGGTAGAGGATCCTATGGAGCGAGCCAACCTCAAGGCACGCAAGCCGGACGTTTACAGCCACATGATTGAGGAATGGGCTGCATGGAATGCCGCAATGCTGCAGGAGAGCGATGCGACTTACACAGACAACTTCAGCGGTGACGAACTCGCCGATCACATTGGTGCAACAAAGGCGACCCACAAAGCCGATAACCCAGCTCCTGCAGGGGATCCTCAGCACTGAGGCCGCCGATTCCTCACATGCGCGCTTTCCTTCCGGACGTTCGATCGCGCCGTGAAGAATGAGACCTGTGATGCCAGTAGGCTCATTTGTCGTTGATGTCTCCACATACAGGGGTACTCCTGAAAAACGCCGTTCACTTCAGCGATCATTGACGAATTCGACGCCCCGCAGACAGAAGCCTTCCACGCGAATGTGAGAGTACGGAGTGGCGAGACCACCGGCGATTCGTCCGTTTGCCTCGGATGCGGGCGAAATTCACGGCCTCGCATTGACTGGACCCGGGTTTTGCAGTCATCAATTTTGCGAAGCAACATACCAGCCTCTGGGACGAGGACGGCTGGGGGAAACCGGGTGTTTACCCACGTTTGGGGTTCAACACAAAGCGTTTTCTTTTCAGTAGATTAGAAAGCGCGCCCCTCCCAAGATAATTTTGGAAATTGCAGGAAGGAATCAGTCGCGCGAAGGGCACAGACTGTTATATTGTTTTTTCGGGGGTCGCACCTGCACAGTGACACTCTGACCCAAAATCGAGTTTGCACCCGGGTTACGTGACCGTCGGCACAGCGGTACGTACAAAGACACCAATTAGCCCATCCAAAACAAGCGCAGTAAGAGATTAGGGAAAGCATTCATGGCGCAGATATTTGAACGCAGCTCCAATGCCCTGGCCCGCGCGAGCTTGGTCTTGACGGGGCTGATTGTGATTGCCCTGGGGGTCACGCTGAATGAATTGCAACGATCTCCCTGGGTGACGCGCCAGGGACAGCGTCCCGACCAGCCGGTGCCGTTCAGCCACAAGCATCACGTGACCGGGCTGGGGCTGCAATGCCAGTATTGCCATACCACGGTGGAGAAATCGAGTTACGCGGGCATTCCGCCGACCAAGACGTGCATCAACTGCCATGCGCAAATCTGGACGAATGCGATGCTTCTGGAGCCGGTGCGGCACAGTTGGGCGACCAACCAATCTGTTACCTGGACCAAGGTGCACGACCTTCCCGATTTCGTCTACTTCAGTCATGAGATCCACGTAAACAAGGGCCTGGGCTGCTCGAGTTGCCATGGGCGCGTGGACCAGATGCCGCTGATGTATGAGCAAAACACGCTGCAGATGGAGTGGTGTTTGGATTGCCATCGGAACCCGGCGAAGAATATCCGGCCGACCAGTCAGATTTACAACATGGCGTGGGAGAAGCCTTCGGAAGAGCGCCCGGTGTGGTGTGCGGTGAGCGAGGGGCAGATGGGGACGCCGACCGCGCAGAGCGTGAATTGCGTGACCAAGGATCCGACAGGTGCGGGAGCCCAGATGGCTTCGCTGCAGATGCCGTTGGCAGGCACAAAGGGATTGGCTGGCGATGTGCAGGGGGCCGTGGTGCCGGTGGCGGCGAACTACAAGAAGTTTACCGACCAGAGCGAGATGGGACATTTCCTGGTGGAGCAGTACAAGATTCGGACTCCGCGCGAACTGACGAGCTGTGAGGTCTGCCACCGATGAGCGACAAGCGTGATTTAGGGAAAGAGCAGATCGTGAGCGAGCGTTTGGAAGAGTGTGCCGCAGGGGCTAAAGCCCCCAATCCTTTTGAGGCTGCTTCGGCACGACTGAAGTCATGCCCTGACGCGACGGGGGTTGAGGCGGTCTCTGCAAAGTTGTCTGCGGACGCGACTGGGGTTGAGGCGGTCTCTGCCAAGTTGCGTGCGGACGCGAACGGTGTTGAGGCGGCTTCGTTGGCGTTGAATTCGGGCTGCGGTGCCGGGTGTACCTGTTCGACCGCGAGTGGCGATCCCGCGGCCGAGGCGCCGATGACGCTGGCGGCGGTGCGGGGGAGGCTGGTCGGCATCAAGGGCAAACGGTACTGGCGGTCGATTGACGAGCTGGCTGGGACGCCGGAGTTCGACGAGGCGGTGCAGCGCGAGTTTCCCGCGGCAGCGCAGGAGTGGGTCGATCCGGTTTCGCGCCGCGGCTTCATGAAGCTGATGGGTGCGTCGATGGCGCTGGCGGGTTTGGCCGGTTGCACCAAGCAGCCTGACGAGCCGATCTATCCGTACGTGAGGCAGCCCGAGGATCTGATTCTGGGCAAGCCGATGTACTTTGCTTCGTCGTTTCCGTTTGTGACGGGCGCGGTGCCGGTGCTGGTGAAGAGCGACCAGTTCCGCCCCATCAAGGTGGATGGAAATCCGGAGCACCCGTACAACCTGGGTTCGTCAGATGTGTTTACGCAGGGCTCACTGCTTGATTTGTACGATCCTGACCGTTCGATAAAGGTCACCAATCTGGGCGAGGTCAAACAGTGGACGGATTTCGCCGATACGCTTCGCCATGCGGCGACGGATTCGGTGGACGGAACTGGGCTCTACTTCCTGAGCGCGACGATTACTTCGCCCACGCTGGCGCGGCAATGGCAGGCGGTGCAGAAGGCTTATCCCAAAGCCACGCTGGTGCAGTATGACCCGGCGGTGGCGGGGACGGCGTTGGCGAATGGAGCAACTCCGCAATATTCGCTGACGGATGCTGACGTTATTGTTTCGCTCGATGCGGATTTTCTTTCGGGCTCGAGCTATCCGGGCTTTCACAAGCTGGTGCGGGAATATGCTCAGCGGCGGAAGTCGCCCGAGAATTTGAACCGGCTGTACACGGTTGAGAGCACGCCGACAACGACGGGCATGAAGGCGGAGCATCGGCTGGGGTTGCGTGCTAGCGAGATTCCGGCGTTTGCGGCGGCGTTGGCGCAGGCAGTGGGCGTTTCTGGTGCCCAAGCGCCGAGTTATAGCTGGACGGCGGAACGGCAGAAGTTCCTGTCGGCGCTGGCAAAGGACCTTAAGTCGCACGCGGGCAAGAGTGTAGTTGTTCCGGGGCTCTATCAGGATTCTTCAGTGGCCGCGCTGGCGATGGCGATGAACCAGGCGCTGGGGAATGTGGGCAAGACGGTGATGGTTTCTGGCCAGCCGCTGAATCCTTTACCGAGCGATCAGCTTGGAGACTTCAAGGCGCTGGTGGCGGATTTGAATGCGGGCAAGGTCAATCTGCTCGTCATTCTGAATACAAATCCGATCTACAACGCGCCGGCGGATTTCGATTTCCCGAGCGCGTTCAACAAGGCCAAGGTAGTTGCGCACCTGGGCTCGCATGTCGACGAGACGGGACAGATTTCGCATTGGCATATTCCGGCGGCGCATGCGCTGGAGTCATGGAGCGACGCGCGCTCTTACGACGGCACCGTGAGCATTGTGCAGCCGATGATCGATCCGCTTTATGGCGGTAAGCAGGCACATGACGTGTTCCAGGCTCTGTTGAGCGAGCCGCTGAAGAGCGCGTACGAGGCGGTTCGCGAGACGTGGCAGCCGGCCATCAAGGGTGATTTTGAAACAGGCTGGCGGCAGACGCTGCACTCGGGATGGATTGACGGTACGGCGTTCGACGCGAAGGGCAGCGCGGACGCCGCGTTCAAGGGCCAGGTGCCGGTGCCGTCATCGAAAGATGCAATCGAGATCATTTTCCGGCCTGATCCGACCGTGTATGACGGGCGCTATTCGAATGTGGGCTGGCTGCAGGAGCTTCCCAAGCCGGTGACGAATCTGAGCTGGGATAATGCGGCGCTGGTTTCTGGCGCGAC
>JANXQR010000486.1 GCA_025353435.1 Acidobacteriota bacterium
TGGGGCCAAAGATCCGAGTGCTTACTTCGGATGGGAAACTGGTTGCGTCGAAGAGCAGCGCTAACGGCACGGCCAGCACGCTGGAATTGAATGAGATCACGCTGCCGTCGAGCGCTGACGGCGCCTACGTGGTGGAGATCAGCGATCGTGAATCTACCAACCCTGGCAGCTATTCCGTTTTCGTGCAGAAGACCCGAAATCCTGACTATTCTGTGGGGATTCTGTGGGGCGAGACGCAGTTGAGTCAAATCAATGCCTCTGCCTACCGCGACACTTACACGTTCGCCGGCACCGCGCACGATGTTGTTGAATTCAACGTTGCCTCGACAGGTGGAACGCTTGGTCCGAAGATTCGGGTTTATGGACCTGATGGCGCGCTGCTGAGCTCGGCGAACAGCGCCGGCTGCGGCGGATCACAGCTGCAACTCAACCGGGTCGCGCTGCCCGCATCTGGAAATTACACAGTATTGGTGGGAGACTGCTCCGGGAGGAATACCGGAACCTACAACCTCACCACGCGATGCTCTGGTGTCTGCCTGCTTCCTTCACCAGCTGTATCTTTCGTATCGCCCGCATCCAAACCGGCCGGGGGCCAGGGTTTCACACTTACGGTGAATGGCGCTAACTTCGTCAAGTCCAACGCCAGATCGGTCGTCGATTGGAATGGCACGGAACTGCCCACCACTTTCGTCAGCACCGGTCAATTGAAGGTCCATGTTCCTGCTTCGTTCGTAGAGAAGGCCGGAACCTTTCCGATCGCGGTGTTGACGCCTGCTGCTGGTGCGGGAAGTTCAGAGGCCATTTCGTTTCCGGTCCACAATCCTGCCCCAGCACTCGCTGCCCTGACACCCGCGAAAGCGCGCGCGGGCGCAGCCTCATTGACGCTGGCCGTCAAGGGCTCCAACTTTGTGCCTGGATCAATCGTGCAGTGGAACGGCCTTGCCCTCGCAACCACGTTCAACCGAGCCACTCAGTTGACGGCCACCGTGCCTGCTTCGAGCATCGCCACCGCCGGCAAATCGACCATCACGGTGTTCAACTCCAATCCCGGCGGCGGTGCTTCCGCCATGCAGTCCTTTTCCGTGGAGAATCCCGGGCCAACCGTCACATCAATCTATCCCGCTGGCACCACCGTTGGTCATGCCGCGCTCGCACTCACTGTAAACGGATCGAATTTCCTGCCCGTTTCCACCATCGAGTGGAACGGGGCCGGACTGCCCACCACCTACTTGAGCGGCAGCCAGTTGCAGGCCGCAATTCCGGCAGGCAATCTTTCGGTTGCGGGGGCCGAGACAGTGACCGTCATGAATCCGAGTCCCGGCGGCGGAGTTGCTGAGAACGCGCAGACCTTCACCGTCGGACCTCCGGCCGCCGCGCCGTACTTCCGCCTGGCTGGGGGCACTTATAGCTCGAAGCAAACCCTCGTACTCGCCGATGCAACACCGGATGCGGAGATCTTCTACACCTACACCACCAACGGGTCGACACCGACCACAGCATCCACCGTCTACCACGGGCCGATCACGATTGACACCACCGGAATCGTGGAAGCCATTGCGGTTGCTCCGGGATTCTCGCAAAGCGCGATGAGTTCCAAATCGTACGTGATCGCGGGGTCATCACAAACGGCGGCGCCCTTCTTTAGCCTGGCGGGCGGTGAATACTATTCGCCACAGATGCTTGTGCTCACGGACGCTACCGCGGGTGCCACCATCTACTACACCACCAACGGATCAGCGCCCACGACTTCATCCGCTGTTTATGCCGGCCCACTCGCCATCAGGACGACGGAAGTTGTGAGGGCGGTCGCCATTGCACCCGGACACAGCCTGAGTGCGCAAAGTTCCAAAGCCTATCAAATCGACCCCGATCAAGTGGCCGCGGCGCCTTACTTCAGCCTAGCCGGAGGGACCTATAGCACCGCGCATACTCTGGTCATCACAGACTCCACACCGGGAGCCATCATCTACTACACCACTGATGGCGTATCACCGGCGAGCGACGATGCGGCCGACCTTGCTTCACGCCAGATTTACACCGGGCCCATCACGATCAACTCCACTGAGTTAGTGCAGGCGGTGGCTGTTGCGAACGGCTACAACATCAGTCCGGTGAGTTCAAAGTCCTACACATTCGTGCCGCAGCCGTAGTCTCCAGCATAGAGTTTGGGTCTATTCTGCTTGCTGCAAACCATCTGAAAATCCAAGCCTCTCGGACCCAAGTCCGGGAGGTTTTGGATTGTTAGGCTTGACGCCACCTTCGCTTTTGGGCTCGATATATTCAAGTTTTCAAGTGGACGAATTTCAAACGAATTTTCTCTTTCGACCTGCAAGCCGGTCTGCCGCGATGATCGGAATTTCAAAATGGGAATAATTATCAATTAAAGACTAAGTAATGGGTTGGTTTTGGTGGAGGCGGCGGGAGTCGAACCCGCGTCCGAAATCGCTGTCAGCCAGGAGAGTCCATGCTCAGTCCGGTTCCGCATGTTTTCGCCTCAGACACTCAGAACGGACAAGATGCGCCTGAAGCTAGTCCGATGATCTTGTGACTACGACACGGACCGAGCCGCAGCCACCAGCCTACTGAATGACGTCCGATTCACAGCTCATAGGCGAAGCCGCGAGAGACGGCTGCTTATTTAATTAAGCAGCAAGTGCCAGATTGTTGTTGGCAACTTTAGTTTTGCAGGCGATTACGGGTGCCCACACCCCGACATGCCTCCTAAGCCGCAATCGATCCCGTCGAAACCGTGACGCCCCCACATGTTACCTGTCCATTGGATGTCTAAACAGGTCAGCTGGATGCGAGCCGGAACAATTGGCTCGTGCTGCTGACTTCATTTTACGCCATTTCGACCTTGCGCCCCATCGTGAGGTGATAGCGTGGCAAAGTGCCTGTCTTGAACAGGACCGAAAGAGGCTGGAGATGATTGAGCAAGTGGTTCGGCTGAGGGTGACCGTCACCGTGAATGCGGGACAACTCGAGGCGTTCAAGAGCATTGCCAAAGATATGGTATTGGGAGCTGAAGCGGAGCCCGGCACGCTCGGCTACGAGTGGTTCGCCAGTGCCGATGGAAGCAGCTTCACCCTGCTCGAAACCTATGCGAATGCCGCTGCAGTCGAGGCCCACTTCACGGGTCCAATCGTGGGGGAACTGGTGCCAAAACTCGCGGCACACGTCACGATCAATGGTCTTGAATTCTATGGCGATCCTGGGCCGAAGGTGACCGAAATGGCAGCCGGATTTGGAGCCGTCCACTTCCCATATTGGGCCGGAATGAAACGCTGAACCTTCGATACCGCGCCTTCAGTGGTGACGAGAGCTTGAGAAGAGCTCGCCCAACCGGGCCGCGTCCTCTCCGATTCCGCATAAACAGAAAACCCGCCCGGCTGGGATCTTGCTCCTCATCCCAGGCTGGCGGGTTTTGAATTTCTGATCGAACTACTGCTTTTCCAGCTACTGCTTTTCGAGGTCAATCGACTCGTACTCGTGGCGCGCAATGGCAGCGCGAATCTGCGTCGGCGTCTTGCCCAGCTTGGTCTGCGCGAAGGCGTAAAAGCCTTCCTTGGCGCAGGTTGAGCACTCCGTCCCATGCATCCCCTCAAAGCAGCTGCGCAGGCTGGTGTGGCCCAGCGCCCGGTCGCAGCGGCAGTTGCAAGGCAGCTGGTAAATCACGTTGCCGATCTTCGCTGCGTCTTGGTACACGTGCTGCTGCCACGGATATTGGAAATTGCTACCCGTCAGCTGCGCGCCGGAGAGAATGGGCGGCAGAAGTCCCACTTTGAGCGGTGCGCTGGGGTGGTACGAAGGCACGTCGTCGGCCGGATTGGCCCACTGCGCATAACTTGCCGCGGTGGCGGCGGTGATCACGAGTCCGAGAATCCAGCGACGAGAAAGAAAATTCTTCATAAAAGCTCTCTTAATGCAATTTTAGACCAAAAAGTAACGTATTTTGTTAGCGCTACCGCAAGGAAGGAAATTGTGATCCGGAACACAATGACGCTTGTAGTTGCCGGGAGGCTATTTTGGACGAAAAAAAACGGCACGAACTTGAAGCTGCTCGTGCCGGGAGGCCAGTGACGCAAACTACTTCCGGTAATGAGGGACTCACTAGTTCCCCCGTCGCCGGAATATCTACACCATACTATAGATTCACCCGAATGCAAATACAAAAATCGAAATTCTTTGTGGATTTCGCTTTCAGCCTTCGCGTGACATCGATAGCCGAACTTTCGGCACCCATTTCCGATCCAGATTTAATCGTCTAACATGGACCAGTCTTCAGCCACAACCGTAGCAACTTCAAGCACTTCCGGAGAATTTGCGGTCTTGCACCCTCGTCGCTCCGCGTGGTTTAAAGTCAGCGCGGTTGCGGCCGTCACCGCGTTTACGGGCGGGTTGGCGGCCGCCTGGTATTACCGAAAAACGCTTTCACGGTTGCAGGAAGCGGAGCCAGAAGCCCTCAATTCCAATTTTGGGATGTCCGAAACGCCAGACGGCGAAGGGCATTAAGACCCAATCTGCAACGCCGTCTGACTTCTCTCGGAAAATCTGCTTACATCTGGCCGCCGCGGCTGGCCGGGGGCACAATTCCGTTCATTCGCAGGTAAACAACAAGCTGACCGTAATGATCCATCATGTGCGCGAGGCCGAAAGACGTCATGCCAGCACGGGTGCCGTGGGTCGTTGTGACAAAGGCGTTGTCAGCAGTCGTTCCGTCGACCAAGGCGTGGGCCAGCTTGAAGGATTCCTTGAGCGCCGCCACAATATCGGCCTTTGAAGTGAGCTTTTCAATGGCATCGGACTTGGTTTTGTCACTCGCTTCGGTAAAAGCATCGCCGCCGAAGAAGTAATAATTGGCCTCGGCAACATGCTTGACCTGGGATCCGAACGAACGGACGCCTTTGAATTCGCCCGTGGTGGGCGCAAAGTCGTACTTGTCTTCAGGCATGGCTTCGGCAGCATCGACAAATTCCTTTTCCATCCCAGCCAGCAATTTGCCGTAAACCTGTGACGGAGCCTGGGCTGTGCCCACGGCGGGCTTGGGGGCCGCGGGCGCTTGAGCGCAAACGAAAGTGGCGGCGGCGAGCAGACTACAGGCAAGCGCGGCGCAGGTGATACGAACGATCTTCAGCATTCAATTTCCTCCAGCGGCCAGGGTTGCCGCGTAACCGAAATCTAGCAGACCGCCACGAAATCCCGGCATGAGAATGGGGTGAATCGGCCACCCGGTGGGATAAGGCGGGCGGAAAATCCGCCTAGCCCGTACAATTTAAGTGAGGAGAACGCTGTGCGCCGTGTCTACATGGATGCCAACGCCACCAC
>JANXQR010000576.1 GCA_025353435.1 Acidobacteriota bacterium
GGAACCGAGGAGCAACTTGCTGAGCTTGCTTCGGCTCCGCGTACCGAGGATGATACGGTCCGCATTAAACTGTTGGGCGGCGTCCAGCACCTGCCTGGCAGCCATTCCCTCGCGCACCAGCCCACTGCAAACCACGCCGTATTTGCGAGCCGATTCACAGCAATATTCCAGAATTCTTCCCGCCGATTCCAAAACGCCGGCCGGATCGTAGTAAGGCATCCCCGCCAAGTCGGTAGCCATGGCCTCGGTTGCCGCAATCACGTGCAGCAGGATCAGCCGCGCACCCGTGCGCACTGCCTGGTCCATTGCGAAGGGCATCAGCCTGTCCAGGTCGCTCAGATCCGTGGCCACCAGGATCACTGAGGGATGTGTCCATCGATTTGTGGCCCCATCCTGCATCGCGGTACCTCGCAACAAACCAGCTTCGCACCGGCCGACGGGCCTCTCTGTGCCAGGGCGCACCTATCCGAGTGATTCAGATCACCTTGGGCCGGCTTCCTTAGCCTGAAGGAGCATGTGGGGACCCTGGCCTTTTACCTCCGTGGTGCGGAAATGCACTTCAGGCTTCTGGGAAGCGGCCGGGTTTTATATCCTTAGAGGGAAGGCTGGTCCACGAGCCTCAATCCATTGGAGGTATCAATGTCAGAAACAATCAAGAAGACCAAGGCAGCAGCAAAGCCACGCAAGGCGGCCGGCAAAAAGGCAGCTGAACCGATGAGCGCGGATCCCGTAACCCAAAACCACCACGGATCACCTGAGAACCACAGCACGGTTTCGTATCAACCGCCCATTTCCTACGACGCGGTGGCCCTCCTGGCACATCGGTACTGGAAAGAGCGCGGCCACAGACACGGCCAGCACGAAGAGGACTGGTTTCGCGCCGAGCAGGAACTACGGGGCGAGGCATCGTAACGACACAAACCGCACCGTAAACGTACCAGAAGTAGTTACAAAGGATTCCGCCAGTCGATCCCTATCGATTCTTGTGGTTCGACCCGGGTCCGCAGGTAGTCTTCGCTCTTCACACCCGTCCCTGGAGAGTGAGTTAGGCTCCGCTGTTTGGAAGCATCGGACAGTCGGAAGTGCCTAAATTGAGTAAGCCGCCTCCAGATTCCCTGAAGGCCGGTCAAGGCAATCCACGGGCCATCCACGTTTTCGTCTTTAAAATTCATCGGAAGTAGTGGCCGGAACCCTGCTCGTCCCGGCCGATCCAACAAGCCATCTCACCGCGTTGAAAGCGGATATTGAGTCATGGTCGGGCATGCTGCACATGCTTCTCAACCCACGCACAGCTTGCCCCAAAACCCTCCTGTTTTTCCAGCCAGTTTTATCCAACCAATCAAGGACTCGCGGGCGGAAACATTCGCCCGCGGACACCTCAACCTGAAATCAACGACCGGCGGCGGTCGAGGTATTGGCGCATCGAAGGATCGCGTTCCAGCCCTATCGCGATGTCGTAGGCATGGCGTGCGTCATTCCGGGCGCCCGTTCGGGAAAGCAGTTCCGCCCGTGCCGCCCAATACGGCTGGTATTCCACCATACGCGCGTCGACGCGCACGCCATCGAGCGCAGCGAGCCCGGCCTCCGGTCCCTCCATCGAGGCAATCGCCAGGGCGCGGTTCAGGGCCGCCACGGGTGACCCAGTAATCGCGACTAGCCCGTCATAGAGACCCACCAGCGCCGGCCAGTTCGCAGTCCCGCTGCGGCGCCGCTCCACGTGAGCTGACTGGATCGCCGCCTCCAGTTGATAGCGGCCGATACAGCCCATAGCCCCCGCTCGCCGAAGCGCCATTTCAGCCTGGGCGATCAATGCGACATCCCATAGCGCAACGTCCTGCTCGTCAAGCGGCACAAATTCGCCTGCGGGGCTGCGCCGAGTCGGGCGACGTGATTCCGCATAGAGCATCAGGGCCAGAAGCCCCAGCGCCTCGGGTTCGTCAGGAAGCAATTCGGCGACCAAGGAACCAAGAAAGATCGCTTCCTCGGCCAGATCGCGGCGGCCCGCATCCGTGCCCGCCGCGTCAAGCCAGCCCTCCGCAAACGCGGCATAAATTGCGTCCAGCACGGCCTCAAGCCGCTCGCCCATCTCCGCGCGTTCGGGGACCCGGAAGGGAATCCCGGCCATCCGAATCTTGCTCTTGGCGCGAACCAGCCGCTGCCCCATCGCGGTCGGGGACATGAGAAATGCCGATGCGATTCGCGCTGCATCCAGGCCCAACACGGCTTGCAAAATTAGCGGGGCGCGAATTGTGGGATCAATCGCCGGGTGAGCGCAGGTAAACAGCAGCCCGAGTCGCCGATCCGGAAGCTCGTGCGATCCCGGCTGCTGGTCCAGATCCGCAATCGCATCCAGTGCGTCAGGACCAGCCTCCGCTCGTTTCCGGCGGTGGGCGTCTATCAGTTTGCGGCGGGCCGCGGTCAGCAGCCATCCTTCTGGGTTCGACGGAGTGCCATGTTCGGGCCAGTTCGCCAAGGCGGCTGCGAACGCCTCGGAAAGTGCGTCTTCGGCGGCAGACACGTCACCGTAGCCCGCCGCCAGAAACGCCACCAGCTTTCCGTAGCTGTGCCGCGCGGCTGCTTCTGCCGCATGATGCGCCCGATCGTTGGAATCCAGGATGCTCATCGATTCGATTCAACGCCTCGCCGCATGTGGGGTCCCCGTTGGCCCGTGCGCCGCGAACATCTCGTCATCGCGACGCCGTGGCCGTGGCGGACTACATTGCCCAGATCGCGCGCACTTCCACGATGCCGTGTTGCGCCGCGGGGCAGCGGCCAGCCCAGGCCATCGCCGCATCCAGGTTGGCCACCTCAATCAGGTAGTACCCGGCCAACTGCTCCTTGGTATCCGCGAACGGGCCGTCGAGAACCTGCATTTTCCCGCTAGTGGTGCGCAATGTGGTGGCGGAAGCGCTGGGCTGCAGCCGGTTCCCGCCCTTGTACACACCGGCCTTGGTGAGTGCCTCGGTATAAGCCGCATAAGCAGCCGCTCCCTGCTGCTGCTGTTCCGGGGTCATCGTGCCCCAGGCCGATTCGTCGAGGTAGAGTGCCAACAGATATTGCATGGTGAAACCTCCGTGATGGATTGTGTGCGGCAATTTACGCCGTCACTTCCATGACGCTGGAGTACCTTCTGATTCGACATTCAGACAAAAAATGTTTCTCTAACCTTGATTGGGCCGGACACAGGCCGTTTAGAACATGCCAAGTTCGCCTTCAACCGGCACAAATTTCAGCAGTCCGAGTTCACCGGCCAAGCGCTCAAGCCTGGTGCGTGTGGCAGGTGTAGGCAGAACAAGCGGCAGGCGCACCGCGTCGCTGCATTTGCCCATCAGGTTCAGAATCGTCTTTACCGGCGAAGGGTTGGATTCCCAGAAGTTGGCTTCGAACAGGCGAGTGAACCGGTGCTCGATATCACGAGCCTCAATCCAGTCGTTGGTCAGGGCTGCGCGAACCAAGCGGCTGACTTCAGCAGGGATCTCGTTGGATGCCACGCTGATAAGGCCGTGGGCGCCGATTTCGATAGTTGCGAGCGCTAGGTTGTCGTCGCCGGAAAACACCTTGAAGCCGCGCGGAACGCTGTGGATAACCTGCGCAATCTGCGCGAGTTTGCCGCTTGCTTCCTTGATGGCCTCAATGTTCTTTGCATCTTCAGCCAGTCGGACAACCGTCTCCGGCTCGAGATTGGCGGCAGTCCGTCCAGGCACGTTGTAGAGACAGACCGGGATGGGGTGCACGGCTTTAGCCAGCGCCAGAAAATGCTGATATTGGCCCTCCTGCGTGGGCTTGTTGTAATAAGGATTGGCCGAAAGAATCGCGCTGACCCCGCGCACCTGGCGCAGCATCCCCGCCAGCCGCAGCAGCGTACGCGTCGAATTGTGCGTGCATCCAGCCCACACCGGGACCCGGTCGGCGGCCGCATCCACCACGATGCGAACGACGTTCAGCCACTCATCTTCCTCGAGAGTGGCGGCTTCGCCGGTGGACCCGCACGCCACAATAAAGTCGATGCCTGCCTGGATCTGCCAATTGACCAACCCGCGAAGCGCCTGCTCATCAATCGATCCATCCGCGCAAAATGGCGTGACGATCGCCGTACCGCAACCAGTTGTTTCCATGACAAGCCAGTTTATACCGGCGAAGCGGTCGGGGCAGTCAAGGTCGCCCTCGCCCGGTACTCGCGATCGAGCATCGACATCAAATGCAATGAAATGAATTGCTCGTTCCTCTCGCCCGCCTCCCGCATAATTCCCTCGTAAACAAATCCCAGGTTCTCGTAAACGTGCCGCGCACGGGCGTTGTCTTCATAAACGTCGAGGAAGAACCGATGCGCCTGGAACTCGTCAAACACAATGCTCATCAGTTCTGTGAGAATGCGCCGACCGAGGCCTCTCCCCGGCGTGGCGACCACAACACGCTTCAACTCAATGGATCGCGATACTTCCTCAACGCCGCGAAGGATGGCGAAAGCCTGCAAGTCGCCGGACTCCGATTCACTCACAAAATAGCGCGCATCCCCGTTAGAAAGCGTTCGCAAGTGCCGTTCATCAGACCATTGGCCCACGAATTCGCGCACTTCAGCAAGCCGCTCGATTGCAGCAATTTGAGGAACATCATCAGCCACTGCTGGCCGCTAGAGCATTGAGTCGGTGGCATCCATCTTTCGATTCACAGCTGATCGGAGATCTCGCGGAAGTCCCAGACACCGGGCTTCTGCGCAGCCAGCCACTCCGCCGCGCGCACGGCGCCCAGCGCAAACCCCCGGCGGCTGCTGGCGTCGTGGCGTAGCTCCAGCACGTCGACATCGCTTTGCGCGGTCACGACGTGTTCGCCCTTGGCATCCCCAACGCGATGCGAGTTCACTTCGATTTCGGCTTCGGGATGAGCAGCCTGAATGATCTCTTTCAGCGTGAGCGCCGTACCCGACGGCGCATCCACCTTTGACGTGTGGTGCGTCTCGGCGATTGAGAACTTGTAGCCTTCGAGCTTCGCCAACTCTGCAGTCATTTTGAAAAGCTTCTGCACGCCGATGGAGAAGTTGGTGCCGTAAAGCAGGGAACCGCCGCGCCTGTTGGCTATGGCCTTCATGGCGTCGAGGTGCTGATACCAGCCCGTAGTTCCAACGACAATGCGGCAGCCAAGCGCCAACACTGCGCGCATATTTTCAACCGCAGCTTCGGGGCCGGTGAAATCGATGACGATATCAACGCCGGCCAGCGTGGGACCGGTGATCGCTGAGGCGCCCTTGTTTTCATAAATGTCGAGGGCCCGCACGCCGTGGCCGCGATCGTGCGCAATTTCGGCGACGAGACTGCCGGTCTTACCTTTACCGAGGACGAGGAAGAGCATGTTAGCTCCTGGATGCTTGCATTCAACTCCCGGCTGCCGGTTGCAAATCCGACCGTCAGTAGCTGGGCGTGAGCGGGTGAACTGATCCCGCGTTGAGAATCATAACCCGTTGGACAAATGTGAAACTGGGAACTACGAAGTGACCGCGGCCTTCCGCGCTTCCACGTCAAAAATCTCCGGGTCGGGCTCCTTGAAGAACGCGGCATGCAGCGAGCGCACGGCCTCATCCGCATCTTCCTCATCAATCATAAAGCTCATGTTGATTTCGCTGGCGCCCTGCGAAATCATGCGCACGTTGATGTGGCGTACGGCCCCGAACACCTGCGCCGCCATGCCGCTTTGGCCGCGAATGTCCTCTCCAACCAGGCACACGAGTGCCTTCTTGCCCTCGTACTTCACGTCAGCCAGTTTGCCAAGGTCCGCCGCAATCGCCGGTAGCTTGTCGTTCGAATCCACGGTCAACGAGACCGAAACCTCGCTCGTGGATACCATATCCACGGGGCATTGGTGCTTGTCGAAAATGTCGAAGATCGCCTTCAGATAGCCGTGCGTCATCAGCATGCGGCTCGCCACTACGTCGATGATGCTCAGCTTCTTCTTTACCGCAATCGACTTGAAGGGGCTCTTGCAATGCGGGGCCAGCGAGATAATGCGCGTACCCTCATTCGTCGGGTTCTTGCTGTTCAGCACCAGCACCGGAATGTTCTTCTTCACGGCCGGAAGAATCGTTGCCGGATGCAGCACCTTGGCGCCGAAGTACGCAAGCTCCGCGGCCTCTTCGAAACTGATTACTTTCACCCGCAGCGCATCGGGGCACACGCGCGGATCGCTGGTCATGATTCCGTCGACGTCGGTCCAAATCTCGATGGCGTCGGCATGCATCGCGCCGCCAACAAGCGCTCCAGTGAAGTCAGATCCACCGCGGCCCAGGGTCGTCGTGATGCCTGCCTCATTGGAGCCGATGAACCCGCCCATCACCGGCACCTTGCCCTCGCTCACAAGCGGAAACACCTTCTCGGCAGTACGCATCTCGATGATCGAATCGATGGGAATGGCCTTCTGAAACTGCGAATCGGTGACGATCACATCGCGCGCATCCACATGCACCGCGTTAATGCCGCGCTCGCAGAATGCAGCGGCAATCATGCGGCTCGAAAGCCGTTCCCCGTAGCTGACAATCAGGTCGGAGATGCGCGGCGTGAGTTCGAGAATTGCAGCCAGGCCGCGAAGCACTTCATCAAGCTGATCGAACTTCTGATCGATCCAGTTGATGAGGGTGACGGCTTCCTTTTGGTCCTTCACCAGCGCGGCGGCCGTATCGCGATGGCGCGAACGAAGCCGTGAACTGATTGCCAGTGCGCCCGTGCGATCGCCCTGGGCGGCAGCGGCGGCGCAGCGTAATAGCTGGTCGGTGACCTTCGCCATAGCGCTGACCACCACGACGGGCGTCTTGCCTGATGCAACGCGCCCCGCGACGATTGCCGCGGTGCGCCCAATGGCGGCCGGGTCTTCCACCGACGTGCCGCCAAACTTCATGACCACCAGACTCATGCGCTCTTTCTCATCGTTCTGTTTGGGTGCCCCACCTTCGCGACGGCTTTGTTTTTGTCGCTAAGGTGGGAGTTGCTCTTTCTATGTTTTCCCACTTTCGCAGGGTGCCCCAAGTCTCGATTGTGAGACCTGGGATACCTCGATATTTCCACGCCTTAGCGACTTTTAAGAACATCAACCTCTCGCAGCGGCTTCCCCAACCGGTTCCAGCTTGCCCAGACTCGCCAGCAATTCCGCATTCAAAATGGCCGCACCGGCGGCGCCGCGAATCGTATTGTGCGACAGCACAGTGAACTTCCAGTCAAGTAACCCGCAAGGCCGCAAACGCC
>JANXQR010000606.1 GCA_025353435.1 Acidobacteriota bacterium
TGTTTGTTGTGGCGGCGGTGTCGGGGTATATACCGGCGTTCCGGGCTTCGCGGATGGATGCGATGGTGGCGTTGCGAACGGATTGATGAAGGCAGGGAACAGGGAATAGGGATCAGGGATCAGAAAGCCTGTGACATCCGAATGCCGCCCTGCTCCAATTCAATTGCCATTCTTGAACCCCATGGGGCATATCGTCATTTGTGCCAGATCGCCCCGCAGGCTTCTGCAGCATCACTCGGTTCAGGCATGTCGAATTGAACGACAACTTCGCCGCCGAGGTATTCGCTGAACGCAAGCACGAGCTTTCTAACGGGCGGCGTGGTGTTCTCTTTGTGAGGCATGAAGTGCGCGTAGAGGATGGTATCGAGTTCAGTCTCTCCCATGGAGATTGCCGAGAAGTCTGTGCTTACACCCCACGGCTCCTTGTGGACTTTGCTGTCGTCCAAGCGGTAGCTCACATCGACGACTGTTCCGAGTGAGCTGGAGCGCGAATCAACTACCGCTCCCACAGTGATGAAGCCGCCCATTAGCTTTCCGTGTTGATGGCCTCTGCTGAACGATCCCGGCGTACATCGGAGGCTAATCCTTGGAATCGCACCCGGCTGTGAGTTTTTAGGCGCAGTGAGGAACCGGCCGTCGATTGTGAACTCTAGGAATTGCGTCCCTCGGAGAGGGTCGGACTTCGCCTCCTTAATCCATGCGCTCGCCTGAGCGGCGAGCTGAACTGAACTGAATGCGAAGCATAGTACAAATAGCAAATGTGCATTACGTGATCGCATGATTCAATCTCACCTCACAAGACGTGTTGGTAGGGTTAAGAATTACCACGGACTTGTGATGGAGAGAGGTGACGGGGAACACCTCGGTGCGACGACGTGAGAGCTAGACGTGCTGGACGGCTTGGGCCAGGTGGCTGAGGCTGCTCTTGGCGTCGCCGTAGAGCATGCTGGTGCAGGATTTGTAGAAGAGCGGGTTCTCCAATCCGCTGAAGCCTCGGCCCTGACCGCGCTTGAGGACGATGACGCTTTTGGCGCGATCGACTTCAAGGATGGGCATGCCGGCGATTAACGACTTGGGGTTGTCGCGGGCGTCGGGGTTGACGACGTCGTTGGCGCCGATGACTACGGCGACATCTGTCGATGAGAACTCCGGGTTGATCTGCTCCATTTCATAGAGCGATGAGTAAGGCACGTTGGCTTCGGCGAGGAGCACGTTCATGTGGCCGGGCATGCGTCCCGCAACCGGATGGATGGCGTACTTGACGGTGACGCCGCGCTCTTCGAGGAGTTCGCCTAACTCGCGGACGGCGTGCTGGGCTTGTGCGGTGGCGAGGCCGTATCCGGGGACGAAGATGACGCGATTGGCGAATGCGAGCTGCATGGCGGCGTCGTCCAGTGAGATTTCGCGCATGACGCCGCCGGTGTCTGTCGAGGCTTCCGCGATGGCTGCGCCGAATCCGCCGAAGAGGACGTTGGTGATGGAGCGGTTCATGGCCTTGCACATGAGCACGGAGAGGATGAAGCCGGAAAAGCCGTCGAGTGTGCCGGCGATGATGAGGACGTTGTTGCCGAGGACGAAGCCGGTGGCGGCGGCGGCGAGGCCGGCATACGAGTTCAATAGCGACATGACGACGGGCATGTCTGCCGAGCCGATGGGGATGACGAGCATGACGCCGAAGACGAAGGCCAGGCCGAGCATGGTGTAGAAGACGGCGGCGGCTTCAGGGTGAATCCATGAGTATATGAAGCAGCCGGTCATGGAGAGGAAGATGGCGGCGTTGACGATGTTCTGGCCGCGGAACTGAACGGGCTTGCCCTGGATGATGCCTTGCAACTTGGCGGCGGCGATGAGCGAGCCGGTGGTGGTGAGGGCGCCGAGCATGATTTCAAAGCCGAGTGCGCCGCGCTTGATGCCGCCGAGGTCGTTGATGTGGACCAGGAATTCGCCGACGCCGACGAGGGCCGCGGCGAGGGCACCAAATGCATGCGACAGCGCGGTCCGCTGGGGCATGGCGGTCATGGGGACGGTAATGGCCATCCACGCGCCGATGATTGAGCCGAGGGCGAGCCCGGCGATGATCCATGTCCAGGAGATGATTTCAGTGCCGACGAGGGTGCCGACGATGGCCGCGAACATGCCGCCTTCCGCGAGGAACATGCCGCGGCGTGCAGTGTCGGGGTGCGACATCATTTTGAGCGAGAGGATGAAGAGGATAGAGGCGATGAGGTAAGTGGCCTCCATGAAGTAGGTGGTGAGGCTCACTTGGCCACCACCTTGCCGTCGGTTGCCGTGGCTTTCGTCTCAGGTTTTTTGCGGAACATTTTGAGCATGCGGTCGGTGATGCCGAATCCGCCGACCACGTTGACGGTGGCGGTGGTGACGGCGACGAATCCCAGGATGTGCGCGGCCTGCGGGTAGCCTTTGGCGCCGGCGAGGACGAGCGAGCCGATGAGGGAGATCCCGGAGATGGCGTTGGTGGCGGACATGAGAGGCGTGTGGAGGAGGGGCGGCACGCGGCTGATGACCTGGTAGCCAAGGAAGGCGGCGAGGGCGAAGACGTAGACGGAAGCGATGAGGACGGCGGGATTCATTGGTTTCCCTCGGCGGAGTTAGCGGCACTTTGCGCCAGTTAGTGGAGTTAGCCTCCCACTCTAGCCGCAAAAACAAAGACGCGGCGAGGGTGGGGCACCCAAAGGTTCGCACCCGAAAGTTCGGGGGTTAGGTTGGTGTGGACTGGACCGACTCGAGCAGCTTGGCGACGCGGGGGTTTACGGGCTTGCCCTGGTGGGCGACGCAGGCGCCGGCGAGGACTTCGTCGGCGAGGTCGATGGTGAGCTCGCCTTTTTTGACGATGAGGCCGAGGAAGTTGAGGACGTTTTTGGCGTAGAGCATGCTGGCGTGGACCGGGACCGCGGCGGGGAGATTGAGAGGCGCGAAGAGGGTGACGCCGCCGATGTCCTGGGTGACGCCGGGCTGAGTAAGCTCGCAGTTGCCGCCCGCGGGAGCGGCGAGGTCGACGAGGACGGAGCCGGGGCGCATGGCTTCGATGGCGTCGCGGCGGATGAGGCGCGGCGCGGGGCGGCCGGGGACCTGGGCGGTGGTGATGAGGACGTCGGTGTGCGACGCGGTTTTTGTGATGAGGTCGCGGCCGCGGTCGAGGGCTTCTTCCGAGAGCTCGGCTGCGTATCCGCCGCCGCCTTCCGTGGCGATGCCACCGAGGTCGACATCGAGGAATTTAGCGCCGAGGGAGCGGACTTGTTCGCCAGCGGCGGCACGGACGTCGTATGCCTCGACGACGGCACCGAGGCGGCGGGCAGTGGCGATGGCCTGGAGGCCGGCGACTCCTGCTCCGATGACGAAGACGCGCGCGGGGGGGATGGTGCCGGCGGCGGTCATGAGCATGGGAAAGAGGCGGGGGAGGCGGTCGGCGGCCATGATGACGGCTTTGTATCCGGAGACGGTGGCCATGGAGGAGAGGGCATCCATGGATTGGGCTCTCGAAATGCGCGGGATCAGCTCCATGCTGAAAAGGGTTGCGCCTTGCGCGATGGCCGTGGTGAGGGCCGCGGGGGCATCGAGGGGTCTGAGGAAGCCGATAACGACGGCGCCGGATTTGACGCGTGCCTGATCCGCGGAGTCCAGGGCATTGACGGCGGGCAGGAGGTCTGCTGAGGCAAGGAGGGCGTTGCGATCGGCGGTGATGGTGGCGCCGGCGTCGATGTAGGCTTGGTCAGCGGCGCCTGCGGCGGTTCCAGCTCCGGTTTCGACAGCGATATCAATGCCCTGGGCGCGCAGTGATTTGAGGCTCTCCGGCAGCAGGGCGACACGTGTTTCGCCCGGAGAAGTCTCCTTCAAAATCCCAATGAGCAATGTTGCCTCCGTGAAGGAACGGGAAACGAGGATTGAGGGGACGATATCTCGCTGGGCGCAGGGCTGTCCACGGATTTCATGGAGGGATTATTCAGGGTGAGGGGAGGGAGGGCTTGTGATGTTGATCACCGGAGAGCACCGAAACCGGGTCGGCGCTGGGGTAGGATGGTTTCGAGATTCCTATCCATGAGACATAGTGCGGGCTATCGATTGATTCTCTCCGCGGCCCTTGTCGCTTTTATCTGCGCAAGTTCCGCGACCCATGCGCAGGGCGCCAAAGCGCCAGCTTACTCTGCGCATCTTCCTTACAGCTTCAGCAATTTTGTCTGGTGGAACGACGACGAGTTGCGGGCGTTGCTCAAGAAACGGATTCCGGGGTTGGGTGATGAAATCGCGACGAACAACCCGGCCGAGGGGCGAGTAAGGGATGCATTGACCGCGCTGATGAAAGAGAAGGGGATCGTTGCCGAAATACAGAGCGAGGAGCCGTCGACTTCTGCGTTTCGGCCTCTAACTGCAAACATGGTGGGCATGGGCGACATGGAGGTTCCGACCTTTCATCCAACCGTCGTGTTCAGTTTGTTGAGACCGAAGGTGGTGCTAGGTCACGTGACAGTCCAATCGGAGGCGAGCGACCTGATTGAGGCCGTCGAGGCGGAATTGAAAGGGGATGAAGGGAAGGCGTTCGGGGCTGGAATGGTGAGTTTCTCGCAAACCCGCGTTGAGGAGATCGCGAAGAAAAAAGGTTACCTGGGAGAACAGGTGCTTTTCCGGCGGATGCCTACCCACAAGGTCGAGGATTCGTATGCGACGGACGTAACGGTGGTGGTGAGCGCAGGGCCGCGGTACCGCATCGGCGCACTTCATGCAGATGGAGGGCCCCTTTTCGAGGGCAAGGACCTAATGCAGTTTGTGCGAGCTCGCATCGGAGACGCAGCCGGGGGTTCGCCATTTGGAACAATCGGACCGCAGTTGCGAGCCTATTATCAGCAATGCGGGTTTGCCGATGTGATGGTGAAGGCGGAACAAACCCTCAATTCGAAAGAGGCGACTGTGGCCTACAGCCTGAAGGTGATTCCCGGTCCGATCTACCATCTCCGCAGTCTCACGATCGAGAAGCTCAAACCTGATCAGGAGAATCGGGTGAGGGAACTGCTCGGGATGAAGCCGGGCGAGATATTTCGTGACCAGGCGATTACAGATCTGTACCACGAGATCGCGGCCGAGCCATTGTTGAAAGGGTATACTTTTGGATTTTCGCCGAAAGCTGACAAGGCCGCTGCCGCTATTGATCTATCGTTGACATTTTCCAAGGAGGGCGGCAACGCGACAGTGACTGTTCAATAGAAAAGAGCAGGCCCCAAAAGGAGCCTGCCGTTATTTGTGCGTTCTTCGATTACTTCGGCAGCGGTGCGGTGCCGGAGACAGTGAAGGCGGCTTCGGATTTAGCTGTTGTTTCCTGGGGCTGGGCGCCGCCGATGCTGAGCGTGTATTTGCCGGCGAGGATGGAGCGGTTGCCCTGGTCGTCGACGCTCGAAAGGGAGCGGGGGGCGATTTCGAGCTTCACTGCTTTGGTAACGCCGGGATCGAGGTGGACGCGCTCGAAGCCGACCAGAGAGTGGATGGGGCCGCTTTCTTGCGGCGTCTTGAGGTAAGCCTCGACGACCTCATCGCCGGCGACTGAACCTGAATTAGTGACCGTGACAGTGGCGGTGACGGGATCGCCGGCCTTAACCGATTCAGCGGAGAGCTTGACGGAGCCGTAGGTGAATTTGGTGTAGCTGAGGCCGTAGCCGAAGCCCCAGAGCGGCTTGCCGGTGAAGTAGCGGTAGGTGCGGCCCTTGAGGCTGTAGTCAGTAAATTCGGGCAGACCGTCGAGGCCGGCGTAGAAAGTGACGGGGAGGCGGCCAGCGGGATTGTTTTCGCCGGCGAGGGTGCGGGCGATGGCGGTGCCGCCCTCGACACCGGGATACCAGGCTTCAAGCACCGCGGCGGCGTGCTCGTTGGCCCAGTTGAGAGCCACGGCGCTCCCGCTTTGCAGAACGACGATAAGAGGCTTGCCGGTTGCAGACAAGGCTTCGAGCAGCTTCTGTTGCGGCGTGGGCAGGTCTAGGCTGGTGCGATCACCGCCGGTGAAGCCGGGGATCTTGATGGGCATCTCTTCGCCTTCCAACTCCGGCGAGAGTCCGACGAAAGCGACAACAACGTCGGATTCCTTGGCGCGCGCGATAGCTTCGTCGAGTTGTGCCTCGGCGGGGGCTTTCCACTTGAGCGTGACACCGCCTCCAAAGCGATCTGCGGAGTGCGAATACTCGAAGCGGAAGTCATGGGACTTGGTGTCGCTGAAGTCGAACGAGATGGTCGGGGTTTGCGCAAAGGTTTCGACCGGCGGCGCGGTTGGGGAAGCGCCGGGAGCAGATTTGAAGCTGCCCATTACGGACATGTCGTGGCCGGTGCGCAAGTTACCTTCGCCGACGACCTTGCCGTCGAGGACCATGCGGTAAGACTCGGCCGGCGAGTAAGGGAAGCTGTCCGCGGCTTCGACCGAAAACTCGTAGTGCCCTGGTGCGGGCGCGGCGATGGTTCCGGACCAGCGTACGGAGTAGTCGCGAGTCTGCACTTGCGGCACCGGCAAGGCGGCTCTCCAGTCGCCCTGCACTTCGGGCTCGGTTTCAGTGGCGACGGGGCGGCCGGTCCAGTCCGGGGTCGCGAAGAACTCGGTCTTAAGGCCCTTGTTGAGGCCGAACGCAGTGCGCGGAACCGGCACGCCCACGCCTTCAGCGAGTGTGGAACCTTGCGCGTACAGAATCGGCGAGCTCTTGAACTGGTTGCGCATGCCATCAAGCGGCGTGACCGGGTGGAGCGGCGTTCCCACGTAGTTGCCAAGAATGGAGGGAAGCAGATCGGCGGTCGGTCCAATGACGGCGATGTGGCCGGGCGCTCTTTTCAGCGGCAGCGCACCCGAGTTCTTGAGCAGGACAATGCTCTGTTCCGCTGCGTGCAGGGAGATCTTGCGATTGGCATCGGAGGCTGTGTCCGAAAAGGGAATCTTGTCGAGTGGGTTGGAGCCCTGAGGATCGAACATACCGAGTTGGAAACGCGCGGTGTAGAGCCGTTCCGCGGCCTGGGTAAGGAAGTCCTCGGTGACCAGGCCGTCCTTGACAGCTTTGTCTAGGGTGTTGAAGCCGGGGGTCCAGATGCTGCAGGAGAGATCGGCACCGGCCTGGATGGCGAGAGCGGAGGAGTGCTCGATGTCGGGTGTTTTCTTGTGCCCGTTGTTCACGTCGACGATGGCGCCGCAGTCGGAGACGACGAAACCCTTGAAGCCCCATGCGTCGCGGAGGTGTTCCTTGAGCAGCATCTTATTGGTGCAGGCCGGCCACTCGTCGATGGAGTTGTAAGCGCACATGACGGACTGCACATGGCCTTCTGTGACGGTGGCGCGGAAGGCGGGCAGATAGGTCTCTTCGAGGTCCCGCGCAGAGGGGTCGATGTTGAAGCCGTGGCGCAGGCTCTCCGGGCCGCTGTGAACGGCGAAATGTTTGCTGGTGGCGACGGCGCGAAGGTGGTCCAGGTCCTTGCCCTGCACGCCGCCGATGAATGCGATGCCGAGACGGCCGGTGAGGAAGGGATCTTCGCCATAGGTTTCCTGGCCGCGGCCCCAGCGGGGATCGCGAAAGATGTTGATGTTGGGCGACCAGAACGTCAATCCATAAAAGATGCGGTGATTGTTCTCACGCTGCGCCTGGTTGAACTTGGAGCGGGCTTCAAGCGAGATGATGTCGCCCATGTTGTGGATGGTGGTGGTGTCCCACGTTGCGGCCATGCCGATGGCTTGGGGGAAAACGGTGGAGTAGCCGGCGCGGGCAACGCCGTGGAGGGATTCGTTCCAAGTCTGATAGTCGGGGATGCCGAGGCGGGGAATGGCGGTGGCCCAATCTTCGAGCTGGGTCGCCTTCTCTTCGAGGGTCATGCGGCCGACGAGGTCGTGCGCGCGCTGTTGCGGGGAGAGCTTGGAATCGAGATAGGCGGGAGCCGGGTTGGTCTCCTGGGCGGCGAGCGTAACCGATACGAAGAGCAGCAGAAGAGCAGCTAGCGGGCGGCGATGCAACATCGGGTGAATCCTCCGAGACGTGAGACGGCCCGATCAGTAGCCTCCCGCTTACGCACCGGCGAGTGGTCACTGGGCGGGCGGGGATCCGGAAAGGGCAGACGGAGGAACTGTAACCGACGGAGGGCGAGTCTGGCCAGCTTTATCGGTTTACTTGAGCAGTACGCATGAGGTGCCGCGGCTCATGCGAAGCTCGCGTGCTTGGGAGATACCGCGGCTTCCATGCTCTCTAGGTGTTGGCGCATGCGGATAAACTCGCAATTTCCGTGAAGGGACTTGAGGCGGGGATCGGCGAGGGTCTGGAAGAACCATGGGCAGCGGGCTTGTTCGGCGGCCTGCAACTCGGCGATGGCGCCGTCTATGTCTCCGAGTTCGGCGTAGGCGGCAGCGGTAAAGGCACGCAGGACGTAGCGCTCGCGACCTGACCATTGGAGGCGTTCGAGAATCGTGGTTGCCTCCTTGCGACGTCCGGCGCGTGCGAGTGCGTAGGCTTCGACTGCTGCGGCGATATCGAGATTTGGCCGGCGTTGTGACACATCATGTGCCAAATCGGCAGCATTGCGAGAGTCGTAGTTGAAGGCAAAGATGATGGCAGCGCAGAGTTGGGCGCGTTCGTCGCGAGGAAATAGGTCGAGGCACTGTTGGGCCTGATTAAGGCTCGTCTTCGTGTCTCCGGCGAGGTGGTGCGTCCATGCCAGCAGGATATGCAGAGTCGGGGCAAATGGATCGTCACGCAGGGCATGATCAAGGAAGATTTCGGCTTCGTCGAAACGCCGGCGGCTGAGGGCGAGCATGACGCGCAACTCGGTGGGCCATCCACTGTGATCGACAGGGGACTCACCGTTGAGCATGCGCAACGCGAAGGGAAGTTGGTGTTCGACATGAAACATGATCCAGCCGAGGGCGGGAAGAATTGCAGATGAGGAGGGCGCAGTTTCGGGGATGGAGTCAGCGGTGGGGCGAATCTGATCGGCTGCGTCAAGCGGAGAACTGTAGCCGAACAGGCACTGGTCAATGGTGAGCTGAACGAGTTCGAGGTGCGCGGCGAGGGTGTCGCGGTTGAAATCAGCCGCCTTGCGCAGAAGTTCGATGGCGTGACTCATGCGATTGGGATCGCCGGATTGGGCCTCGAAGCGGCCGAGGAGGAAAGCGTCGAACGCGACGGCAGCGGATTCCTCATCGGCGACGTCCTCGATTGACGCGGAAAGGGAGAGGGGGACCCGACCGCCGAGGCGGTTCGCGAGGCGGTCCAACAGGCGCTGGACGAGGAGGGCGGGACGTTCGCGGGGAGCGAGGAGGTCTTCGAACCAGATCTGGGCGCCGTCGGAGGTGCGGATCATCTCGACGCGCAATCGGAGGAATAGCGTGGATGCCTGTAGAGTGCCTGCGAGCACGAGGTCGGCGGCGAGCTTCCGGCCAATTTCATCGGCGGCGAGGCCCAGGGCGGTCAGGGCGAGGATTGAATCTCGCGGAAGCACGCGCACGATAGGGGGTTGAAGTGCAGCGAGGTGGGTTGCTGCCTCTTCCGCAATTGCCGGGCCGAGGTGTTCCGGGACACAAAGGCCGATTGTGAAGGGGAGAATTGCGAGTCGAGGCAGGGTGTCTTGTGGCGCTGCCGCGTGGCGGTGCACGGGGGACTCGAGGCGGTATCCACTTTTGTAAATGGTGCGAATTTGAACGCCGGGTCCGAGGTGCGACCGGAGGGATGAGAGGCAGCGGGGAACGCTGTCGGCGGTGACATGCACGTCAGGCCAGAGAATCTCTTTGAATTGTGAAGGGGATACGATGCGATTGGGATTGGCGAGCAAAACCCGGAGCGCGGCCAGTTCCTTGGGAGCGAGGTGAAGGGCTTGGTCGCCGCGCAGCAAAGTGCCGTCGGGCTCGAGGCGAAGGTTGCCGAAGGTGAAGCCGAGTTCTATTTCAGTATCCGCATGTATTAACGAAGAGTTCATCCCCGACTTCACAATCTCAGGAAGACCGGCCAGCGGAAGGCCGACCTGATGCATGGTCTCAGGGCTGAATTCCACGGGCTTAGCGAGTCTTCCTGCGTTTCGACCTCGGGGAAGAGGCACCGCACTTGCAAAGAATCAGAATCTAGATTGCACCTCAGTAGTTGATGGATTAATTATGCGCCTCTGGCGGCTCGCCTGAGGACACATTTGGAGGGTTCCGTTGCGACGAGTAACAGGTTTGCGGTTACTTTTTCCGGCATTTGTGAGCGAGATCACAAATGCCGGAAATGAATTTCGCTATCGATGAACATCACGGTACTTTTTGGAGCAATCGAATCGCTCAATATTTCGACTTGATTGCGTATGTGAGGCCCATGATGAACTGAAATGAGTTGCGCTTGGTAGGAGGCAGCGAGGCTGGCGCATCGTTGAGATAGCTGTCGATGGTGCCGAGGGAGAAGGCGAGGTTTTTGTACGCGGGGAATGCGACGGTGTTGGTTTCGTTGGCGGAATACGCGCGCGGAATGTTGTAAGACGGGATGAATTGGAGTCCCTGGGTGTAGGAGAAGAGCTTCATCTTCAGCAGATAGTCGGCCGCGAATGTTGAGCCCACAAGGTTTTGGCTGGTGCCGGCAGGGCTGGAGATGAATTGCTCCCTCTCGTATTGCATCGTAGCCTTCAAGTCGGCCTGTTGGCGTGGAGTCGAGAAGACCGTCCATCCCACGCCGCCTCCGTAGATCTGTTGCAATTGCAGGTCCTGCGCATAGTTGTGGTCGAATGCGGTCTGGGCGAGCACGAAAAAGCGCGGAGAGACGTACTCGTCGCGTTCGGCGGCGAGGTGAAAGATGGCGGATTTGGTGACGACGGGCGCAACCACAACGCCGCCCGCCGAGTAAGCCGGTTGGGTGATCTTTCCGTAGGATCCGGTGAAGTCGGCGGTGGTGCGATTGCGGGGGTTGAGCCAGCTGGCTGTGGGCACCACGCGGACGAGGCCCAGCGCGCCCGAAACCGTGTATTGGTTCTGCGTAGCCTGGACGAGGGTTGCGCCTGCGGTGGCTGCGCCGTTCCATCCGGTGAAGAAATTGGGAGAATGGTTCAACTGCTTGTCGAAGGTGGGCGCATCGACGATAAATTGCGCGTTCTTGACCGGGATGGGTGCGGGGGCATTTGTGCCGTGCACGATGAGAGACCCATCCGCGACGTCCACTGATCCGGTGGGAACCTGGGACGCATGCTTCTTGCTCCCTGGTTTGAAGGTGTTATCGAGGACAGTGAAGACCCCGGCTGCGTGGAGTTCTTTGATCTTGTCCCAGCCAACTGAAACATCTCCGAGCGAGTCGGTATGGAACGTGACTTTGCCTCCGACTTCATTCACGAGTTTTCCATGCAGGGTGTCGCCGTTGCTCAACACCAGGACGTCTGCGGATGGGGGTGCAGGCTGTGCGCCCGCGCCACACGCGGCGATCAAAATTGCGATGGCCAGAAGGCGGGTGAATGGCAGGAGCGAGGGGAGTCCGGATTTCCTGATGAGAAAAATCATAAGTAAAGATGGCCTCATTCATAAAGCGGTGTGGACTGCGTTAACTGAATGGATTTCTCAGGCTCGGATACAGGCGCGGTGGGCCCCTTTGCCGCCGGCCAAGTGGGAATCTGGATGCATACCGGAGCGGATTGGGGAAGAAGCGGACTACACGGAGACAAGATACCGATCCATTTCGGGATCACATTCCACGGAATTTATTTTAACGCCGAAGCATGACGATAATTTCCAAAATTTCTCCAGTTTTCGAGGCCGCCATCCGATGAGTCTTGGAGATGGGAGTCATCATGTCCAAGCCAGTTTCATATGCCCAGTGGTCGCTCGAGCCGTATTGCATCGGGATGAAGCTGCGCGCGCTGCGAACCAGGAAGCGGTTGACTCTTGCGCGCCTTGCCGTGGAGACTGGCCTTTCCACTGCGCTGCTATCGAAGCTGGAGACGGAGCGCATGATTCCGACGCTGCCGACGCTGGCAACAATCAGCCGGGTTTATGGCGTGGGCCTGGGGCACTTTTTCGCCGAGCCGACGGAGCACAAACTCTCTGTAACGCGGAAAGCGCATCTCGAGGCCAATGTGCGGTCGACAGACGCTGCCAGCACGCTTCCGCTGAATGCGCCGTCGGAAAATCCCGGCCTGTCGGCAGAGATGGTGGAGTTGACGACCACACCGTTTGCCATGGCGGACTCGAACGTGAAGATTTGCGGGTTTGTGCACGTGCTGGAAGGCAACGTGCAATTGGTGACGGACGGCATGAAACAGACGCTTGAGGTGGGAGACTGTGCCTACATGGAGACGCGCAAGCCCACGTCGTTGAGTGCCGCAAGCGGTGATCGCTGTCGCATTCTGCTTGTCAAGCCTGGTCCTGGAACGCTGCAGACTCCCTGATTGAGCAGGGGTTGCGGCCCAAGCCTATACGACTCGCGACCCGAGTCTGTAGGATGATCTGTTCTTTCAGCGCTCAACAACCAGGACCCCACAATGCGACCTAACATCAACCTGTTGAAGGCCACCCTGACGGGTGCGCTCGGCGGACTGCTCTTCGGATTTGACACCGCGGTAATTTCCGGCGCCATCAAGGCGCTGAGCGATCTTTACCACCTGAATGCACAGACTGAAGGCTTTACCGTCTCGATTGCGCTGGCGGGAACGGTGATTGGCGCGCTGGTGGCGGGACCGGTTGGCCAACGGCTGGGCAGCCGCGAGACGCTTCGTATCACGGCGGTGCTTTACCTGGTCTCAGCGCTGGGCTGTGCGTTTGCGTGGAGCTGGCCTGCGCTGATGGTGTTCCGCTTCCTCGGCGGGCTTGGTATTGGCGCGTCGTCGGTGCTGGGGCCGGTCTACATTGCGGAGCTTGCGCCGGCCAAGTGGCGCGGCCGGCTTGTTGGGGTCTTCCAGTTCAACGTGGTGACCGGCATTCTGCTGGCATATGCCTCGAACTACATTGTCCGCGGAATGCGCTTTGGCGCGGCGGAGTGGCGTTGGCAGTTGGGGATTGCAGCATTGCCCGCATTCGGATTCCTGCTGCTGCTATTCGGCATTCCACGCAGTCCACGGTGGTCGGCATCACAGAACCGCATTGATGATGCGCTCGCCGTGTTGAAGATGATGGGCGAGCCGAATCCCGAGGGGGAGCTTGCCAATATTCGCGCGGCGATTCAGCAGGAGCACGCCACAGCGCATGTGCCGGTCTTCCGGTGGAAGTATCGCTACCCGCTATTTCTCGCCATCTCCATTGGCGCATTCAACCAGTTGGCCGGCATCAACGCCATTCTCTATTACCTGAACAGCATCTTTGCGCGCGCGGGCTTCAGCCAGGTTTCGGGTGACCTGCAGGGTGTTGCGATCGGGGCCACGAACCTGCTGTTCACCATGGTGGGCATGGCGCTCATCGATAAGCTGGGCCGCAAGACGCTGCTGCTGACCGGTGCGGCGGGCACGGCCGCTTGTCTTGCCGGCGTGGCGTGGGTGTTCAACACCAATTCGCACCAGAGTGCGCTGCTGTGGCTGCTAGTGGTTTACATTGCGTTTTTTGCGCTGAGCCAAGGCGCGGTCATCTGGGTGTACATCGGCGAGGTGTTTCCCAACTCTGTGCGCTCGAAGGGTCAGGCGGTGGGCAACAGCTCGCACTGGATCATGAACGCGCTGATCGCGCAGATATTTCCGATTCTCGCCGCGCGTACCGGCGGAGCGCCGTTTGTGTTCTTCTCCGTGATGACCGTCGTTCAGTTCGTCGTGGTGCTGTTCTTCTATCCGGAGACCAAGGGGCAGACGCTGGAGGAATTGCAGCGGAAGCTGGTGCCCACGGAGGGATAAATCTCCGAGAGGAGAAACGAATGCCAATCGGTCCGGACGTGATTGAAATCACCGGATTGAAATGCGCAGTCGGCTTATACCTAAGTGCGGAGGCAATCTCCGTCTCGGAAACTACGGGCAGCTGGCGAGGTCGCGAATGGACAAGAACCAAATCGTTGAGCAAACAAGCGTGAGCCAGGTGAGGAAAGTGGTGCAGGCGGTGGTGGAGGTGTTGCGCGAGCCTCCGGCTGCGGACATTTCACCGTCTGTTGCGGCGAATTCGTTTGAGGCCGACTCCCTGCGCGCGGAGATGATTGCGGTGGGTCGCAAGCTGTGGCAGCGGCAATATGTTGATGGAAATGGTGGCAACATCAGCGCGCGGCTGGGCTCGAAGTACGTGTTGTGCACGCCTACGATGATGAGCAAGGGCGACCTGGTGCCTGCGGACATTTGTCTGTCCGATCTTGACGGAAACATTCTTGCGGGCGATCGGATGCGGACCAGCGAGATTCTGCTGCATCTTGAGATTTACAAGGCAAATCCATTGGCGCGCGCAGTGCTGCACTGCCATCCGCCACATGCCACGGCATTTGCAATGACGGGCTCGGCGCCGCCGAATGGCTACCTGGCGGAGTACGAATTTTTCATTGGCATCGCAGCGGTTGCGCCATACGAGACGCCCGGTACGCAGGCCTTCGCCGAGACTGTATTGCCGTTCGTCCAGGATCATAACGCCATTCTGCTGGCGAATCACGGCGCGGTGTTCTGGTCAGATACGGTGACGCATGCCGAATGGCTGGCGGAGGTGCTGGATACCTACTGCCGGAATTGGGTGATCGCGCGGCAGATTGGCAGGCCGTTGCAGGCGATTTCCGACGACAAGATTGTCGAGCTTATGGCGCTCAAGCGCCGCATGGGACTGCCCGATCCACGCCTGGGTCGCGTACAAGTTGCCACACAAGAAGGTACCGTGAACGAAGGCGAAATCGAGCGCCTTGTGGAACGCGTAGTGGCGCGGCTTGAAGACCGCGGCTGATAATTCCGCGATTCTTCAATTGGTAAGAAACCATCAAGGCCGGTCATGATTTGCTGACAAACTGGGCCCCGAGCGTCTATTCTCGGCTGTCACTTTGCGAGGGGCGCCAGCATGATCCAGAAACTACCGTCAGTATTAGTCAAGATTTCCGCATTCACGATTTTGATCGCCGCGTCTGCCGCATTTGCGCAGAACTCTGGCTTATTGATGTGAAGGAGATCAATCGGCTGCAGCATATCGCGGTCGACAAATCTCGCCTGCACATTCCCATCCTGTTTGGCTTCGACGTGATCCACGGCTATCGCACGGTGTTTCCGGTGCCGCTGGGGATGGCGTCGTCGTGGGATCCATCGGTCGAAGAGCAGGCCCAGCGGCTGGCCGGCCAGGACGCCCGCGCGGCTGGAATCCAATGGACATTTACGCCGATGGTTGACATTGCGCGCGACGCGCGCTGGGGCCGGATTGTCGAAGGGGCGGGCGAGGATCCGTACCTGGGCGCGGCGATGGCGATGGCGCAGGTGCGTGGGTTCCAGGGCGCGACGCTGGGGCCGGACAGCGTGCTGGCGTGTGTGAAGCACTATGCAGGGTATGGTGCGGCTGAGGGTGGACGCGATTACGACTCGTCGTACATTCCCGAAGAGCTATTTAGGAACGTTTATCTGCCGCCGTTCCACGCCGCGGCAATGCAGGGCGCGGGCAGCTTCATGTCGGCTTACATGGACTTGAACGACGTGCCCGCCAGCGGCAATCAGTGGCTGCTCACGGACATTCTGCGTGGCGATTTAGGCTTCAAGGGCTTTGTGGTGTCAGATGCATTTGCGGTGGCGAGCCTGGTGACGCACGGTTACGCGGCTGACCCCTCTGACGCCGCCTATAAAGCCGTAACCGCGGGTCTGGATATGGACATGGCGAGCGGGACGTATACCAATAATCTCCCCAAGCTGGTGGCGGACGGCAAGGTCTCGCAGGCTCAACTCGATGCGGCTGTGCTGCCCATCCTTGCGATCAAATATCAGCTCGGCTTGTTTGATCACCCTTTCACAGACGAGTCGAAGGTGGAGTCGACACTGAGCCGTCCCGAAGGGCTGGCGCTTGAACGCAAACTTGCGGCGCGGTCCATGGTGTTGCTCAGAAATGAGAACAAGACTCTGCCGCTTTCGAAGTCGCTCAAGAAGGTAGCGGTGATTGGCCCGCTCGCCGATTCGAAGAGCGACATTGAGGGCGGCTGGACTGTGGAGGGCCTGTTTGGCTCGGGCAGCAAGAGTCATCCCGTCACCGTACTTGCGGGCATTAAGAGCGCGCTGGGAGCAGACGCGCAGGTTACCTACGTAGTCGGCCCCGACCCCTCCAAGGTCTATCTCGGACTTCTCGATCAGCTATCGGGCAAAAAGGTCCTTCCCGCCCCCACCGCCGCAGAAACCGCCGACTGGCTTGCGAAGGTCAAGGCCGCGGCCGCAGATGCAGACGTTGTGGTGGCGGTGATGGGCGAGACATCCGGCATGAGCAGCGAATCGGCCTCGCGGGCCGGTATGGAACTGCCAGGGATGCAGCAGCAGATGCTTGAGGAGACGGCGCAATCCGGTAAACCGGTCGTCTTGGTGCTTGAGAACGGTCGCCCACTCGACATCCACTGGGCCGCCGAGCACGTGCCGGCAATCCTGGAATCGTGGTTTCCCGGCACCGAGGGCGGAAATGCCGTGGCGGACATTCTCTTTGGCGACGTAAATCCCGGCGGCAAGCTGCCCGTGAGTTGGCCCCGAACGGCGGGCCAGGAGCCGCTCTACTACAACCACAACCTGACCCATGAGCCCGAAGACCGGCCCAGCTTTGCCTCCCGGTATTGGGACATCAAAAGCACGCCTCTTTATCCATTTGGTTATGGCCTAAGCTATGCGTCATTCAAATTCGACAACCTGAAACTGTCGAAGGCAAACATGAAGACGGATGAGGCGACCGAGGTGAGTGTAGATGTGACCAACACTGGTGCAGTGGCGGGCGATGCGGTCGGCCAGTTGTACATTCATCAGCGTTCCGGTTCGGCGTCGCGCCCGGTGCGGGAGTTGAAGGGATTCAAGCGCATCGCCCTCAAGCCCGGCGAAACGCAGACGCTGAAGTTCACCCTCGGCCAGCATCAGCTTCAGTTCTGGAGCCCGCAAACCAAGGTTTGGGCCGTTGAGCCGTCGACGTTCGACGTGTGGGCTGGGGACGATTCCGCTGCTAAGCTGCATTCGGAATTTTCGGTCGCGCAGTAGGCAACAACAAGCACATCTGTGGTTTACCGGCCTGAGTCCCTCGAAGGACGTACGGGCCGGGAAACCAATTCCGTGCTAAACTGTATTTGCGCTCAGTGATTTGGTCGTGAGTGGCGATTTTTGCCCCGCACTGTTTTCCCCCAAGCCCCTACAGCGTAACCCCAGGGTCGCCCTGCCGGTGATTTCCGGATTTGTGCGGCGCAGTTGTCAGATCGCGTTGATTCGCAGATTAGACCTGATTGGGGAAGCCGGCGCGGCAAATGTGCCGTCCGGCTGAAGACAAGCGTGGGTCGGCTCCGGCTAGTCAGCACCAGCGTTCTGCGTGCTGCTTTCAGTCGAAAGACGAATTTGGTTCCTCCTTACGCAATTGAATCTGTGCAGGTGTGCGCGTGTATGCGCTTCGCCCACAACTCTGGTTTCGTGTGTCTGCCCCTGGGAAATGGGCGGCACGAGGCCCTGAAAAGTAGAAATTTTGACAACTTTGTTTTCGCAGTTTGCCATCTCGCCCGCCCTCCTGGCGCGGCTCAACCACAACAAATTTACAACGCCCACACCGGTCCAGGCCGACGCGATTCCCCCCGCGCTCGAAGGCCGCGACGTCCTGGCCACTGCCCAAACTGGCACCGGCAAGACGCTCAGCTTCCTGATTCCGATTGTGGAAATGCTCGAGAAGACCGACGCCCGCGGGGCAAACGCTCTGATTCTGCTGCCCACGCGCGAGCTGGCCATGCAGGTGGAGAAGGTCTATCGCGCCATCCGCCCCAACCAGGCCAACATGGTGGCCCTGGTAGTCGGGGGCATGGCGGAAGGCCCGCAGATCGACACCATCCGCCGCGGGGCGCGCCTCATCGTTGCCACGCCTGGCCGCCTTGAGGACTACATCAAGCGTAGGCTCGTTCGCCTCGACAAGGTGCAGATCCTGGTGTTCGACGAAGTGGACCGCATGCTTGACATGGGCTTCCAGCCGGCGATTGCGCGCATTTGCGCCGAGTTGCCGCAGAAGCGGCAGACGCTGTGCTACTCCGCCACGCTTGAGGGCGCGGTGCGCGATGTTGCCAAGCGGTATCTCACCAATCCCGTCCGCATTGAGATCGGCAATACTTCCAAACCCGCCGAGAATGTGGAGCTTCGGACCTTTGAAGTGGACCAGAACAAGAAGCAGGAATTGCTCGAGCATCTGCTCACGGCAGAGAAGGGCAGCTTCCTGGTTTTTGTGCGCACCAAGCACGGCGCCGATCGGCTGGCGCGGAAGCTTGAGCGTTCTGGCTACGCCACGGCGCAGATTCATGGCGATCGCACCCAGTCACAGCGCAACTCCGCACTCAAGGGATTCTCTGAGGGTCGTCATCGCGTGCTTGTGGCAACCGACGTTGCTGCTCGCGGCATCGACGTCAAGGACATCGCTCACGTGGTGAACTACGACATGCCCAAGGAGGCCGAGGACTTCATCCATCGCATCGGCCGCACCGGGCGCGCTTCAAAGACCGGCATTGCCAGCACCTTTGCCATGCCCAACGAGCGCGGCGATCTGAAGAAGATCGAGCGCGGCCTGGGCGTCCAGATGAAGCGGTTCCGCGTGCGGTCGTCGGAACTCACCGCAGCATAGCACGCGTTCTTTGCTAAGACGGGAGGAGGGGTTGTCACCAGCGAGTCACAGCTGATGACGATTCCTCCTCCCTTTTTTCTTTGGTGGGAAATTTGACTGCGGTTTTAAGCTCGTCGATGACTTCACTGGGCCGCAAGCGCGCTGATTTTACGCCCGGTCTCGAATTCCCCGATGTGATAGTGAATTCAGCCAAGTCACGGGGCAATCGAATACCTTTACCCAGTCGTCTCCTCTGACCGGCTTCAGATGGCGAAAGGACCAGGTGATGGTAATTCTCTTCCGCTCCTTGAACAGTGCGCTCCAGCGGGCACGGCAGCCGATTCTTTGGATCGGCCGTACCTACTTGTTGGATGTTGTGGCTGGTGCCCTCATGGTGCATGCAGGCTCAGGATTTGCTCTCTCGCAGGGCGACAAGATCGTGGGCCAGGCCGTCGCGACCGATCCGGCGACCGGAGCTTTATTGAGCGGCATGCCGGTGCGGGCTGCTCTGTTTGACTTTGCAGGGAACCTTGGACGGGGCGCAATTCCTACTACAGTAATGGGCCTTGGGCTCGTTTTTCCCTTTCCGGTTGCTGCGTATCGCGGCTGGATCGGTGGAATCGTGTCCGTGGACGGGGAGCACAAAAGCCGGCTGCGCAATTGGCGCGAGGCGTCGTACTACCTCGGCGTTTTGGTCCTGCAACTGATACCCTATTCACTGGCTGGTGGAGCGGGTGTGCGGCTGGGGCTGGGCTTCCTGTTTCCCAAGGGCAGGTGGGGCTACAAGGGGTCAAAACGCTGGCTGACAATTCCTGCGGACGGCGTTCGAGATGTGGCACGGGTCTATGTGCTCGTTGTGCCGCTCTTCCTGGTCGCATCGCTGGTTGAGTTTCTCTTCGCATAATCCGGCGGTCCCTGGATCGCGCTGCGATCTCCAGGATTGCAGAGGGGTGATATGCAGAAAAGCCTTTCCGGAGCCTCTCCCGGAACTGATCGACAATTCGTTGACTCTCGTGTCTAAATCGCGTATTCTGGAGTCCTTGTGCGGTGTTGCGCCTGGGGTCTGTGCACGTAGTCCGGACCCGGCTGGTTGAGCCCCTATCGGGGATTTATCCAGAACAGGCCACCTTCTGCTGGAATCCGATGTAAGTCCAGTAGAGTCAGGAGCCCAGTGAGGGCCAGCCCCGCAATCCTCACCCGAACAGGCTTGTTTGGAAGTGGGTGGAATCCAGGCCCGTGCGCTTGTAGCGCGGGCGAACGCGCTTTGCGCGACAATTTGACCGGTTCCGGCCGGAAAGCTTTTTGATAGGCAGGAGAGAGATGTCGACCTTTGTTCCCAGCGGCAAGAATATTCCGCGCAAGTGGTTTGTGGTAGATGCGAGCGGCCAGACTTTGGGCCGGTTGGCCACCAAGGCCGCCAGTGTGTTGGCCGGCAAGCTGAACCCCCAGTATGTGCCGTACATTGACATGGGCGATCACGTAATTGTGATTAACGCCGAAAAGGTGCGGTTGACCGGTCTGAAGAGCCAGAACAAGGTCTACCGGCGCTATACCGGTTTTCCGGGCGGTCTGCGCGAAGAGTCCTTTACACGTCTCCTCGCCCGCAAGCCCGAAAAGATTCTTGAAGAGGCTATCAAAGGTATGCTTCCCAAGAGCAAGATGGGGCGCCAGATGGCAACCAAGCTGAAGGTTTACAAGGGCGACAAACACCCCCACGAGG
>JANXQR010000617.1 GCA_025353435.1 Acidobacteriota bacterium
CGCAGAGATGCGACTTCGCAAACAAGCTGCATACCTTGGATTCCATGTCGTACCAGCTGAGAACGGTTGAGCGTTCCTTGGGAGTCGGCCAGTGTGCCCGGACTTTCCTCATCGTGAATCCTCAACTCTTGCCACCAGGCCAATGCGCGAATCGAGCGGACGGCATGAGGTGTTCTGCCGAGTTCCGGTCGTATCGTGGGCGATGGGGAACTCGCACGTCAGACCACAACCTGCGACGCGCGCCACCACCCAACGATCCCCTGCCCTATCGAAGCCGCCCAAATCGGACTTGAATAGTCTTTGAGTCCGCCTTCTTGCGCACAGGGCGGTTGCTCCCAACGGCATGCCTTCGCCGAACAAGCCTTCGCCGAACCAGACTGTTCCCGCACGTCAACTTCCCCGGACGCAGTCACGTTCCCAGGCACAGCCCCAGACTCCGCCAACACCCGCCCAGCGCAGCCAAATCTGCTCCTCCCAAAAAGTTGTCAAGCCCCCAACCTGTGGAAATCGTTGTAACATGCACATTCTAATGAAAACAAATATATTTGAAAATCCATTATTAATTCAGCGAACCTGCCATACTAGTATTAGGTCGTAAATAAGAAGCGCCCGCCAACCGGCGGGCGTTTCTCATTTCACCACCAAATCTCGTAAAGGAAAGGAGCAAGGAATGACAGCATTGCGCAGCGTCGTGTACTCCGGGTCCTTCTGTTCCCTGTTCCCTATTCCCTCTTCCCTTCTCAACGTGATTCAAATCACGGTGAGCAAAAATCCCCCCCTTTTCGGTGTGCAATCCAATGATTGCAATCAACTTGACCGTTTTTTATTTGCACACGAAAGCGCAGTTTTCACCAAAAAGAGTGCAACAGTGACCAAATGCTATTGCCCAAAAAATTGGGCGGCAAGGTTAAACCTTGCCGCCGCCCGTCCCTGGGTTTTCTTGAATAAGACTGCAATGTTGCCAAGTACTTTGAAAACTCGCTTACTGCAAAAGCTTGAGAACTTCCTGCTGAACCTGATTCGCCTGGGCGAGCGCCGCAATGCCCGTCTGGCTCAGAATCTCGTACTTCGACATGTTCGAAGTTGCCGAAGCGTAATCCGTAGCCTGAATGGCGTTTTGCGCGGAAACCACGTTCTCCATCTGCGTGCTCATCACCTGGCTGATGGAATTCAACGTGTTGATCTGGGCGCCAATGTAGCCATCCTGAGCCGCCACGTCGCTGATCGCGAGGTTGAGATAGTTCAGAGCGATCTGCGCGCTAGCCGCATTGGTGAGGTCGGTACCGCTCAGCGACTGTCCGGCTGCATCGGTATACGAGACCGTCGCCGTGGACACCGCATTCAGATCCTGCGTCAGAGTCGTTTGCGCCGCCGTGGAAGGAACGCCTATGCCGGGAACGAATGTCTGGCCCACAGATGAGTCGTACAACAGATCCGTTGCTGCGTTGGTCTGGTCTTGGGAGATGCCTACATGATACCCACCCTGCGTCGGGGCATTTCCTGCGTTCACGTTGCCGGAGATGATCAGACCGGTTTCGCTTCCGTTGGCCGCGCCACCCACCGCCGCCACCGCTGCAGCGCCGGCCGTCGTTGCCGTGCCAAATGAGGCTGTAATCCCGAGGTTGGCGTTGTTGATTGCGGTGATCAGGCCCTGGACTGTGTTGTTGGCACCGGTGACCGAGATGGTGGTGTTGGCCACAGTGCCCGTCGCGCCGACCATGTAGGCTACTTTCAAACTGGTTGTCCCGCCCGCCGCCAGCGAATCGGTGCTCTGCGCGTACTTGGCCGCCGTCGAAAGATCGATGAAGACGTTGTTGGCGCCGTTGCTGTAAGACATGGCGCCGCCGGTATCACCGATGCTGGAGGAAGACAGCGAGCGGATGTTCAGCTCGTCGACTGAGGAACCGGTGGTGGATGAGTCGCCGGTATAAATGGCCACCATGCCGCCGCCGAATACCTGCTGCTGGTTATAAGTGGTTGTGGAGCCAATGTTGTTGATTTCGGCGAGTATCGACTGATACTCCTGATTGGCTGCGCCGTTCTGGGTGCTGTTGAGGGTGCCGTTGGAAGCCTCAGTAGCGAGGGTGATGGCACGGTCAAGCAGGCTGGTGACCTGGGAGAGAGCGCCATCGGCCACCTGCAGCAGGCCGACGCCTTCCGTCGCGTTGGTGGCGGACTGCATGAGGGCTGTGGAGTTGGCCTTGAGGCCATTCACGAGTGATAGGCCCGCGGCATCATCTGCGCCAGAATTGATCCGCGAACCCGAAGAAAGCTGCTGAAGAACGGTCTGCAAGCTTCTGCTCGTGTTGTTCAGATTGTTTTCGGCATAGATCGCTGACAGATTATTTAAGACTCCGAGGGCCATGGAAGTACTCCTTTTCGTGGTGCGTGGCGGCAGCTAATCCTTCCCGCTGCACCCCCCAAGGCTTGTTGCCGTTGGGCTTTTCTGCATCCACCCCCTTCATCGGAACGGGGGGGAATAACTTTAGTCATGGCGGGTGATTTCTTTTCAGACACTCTGTTTCGAGGCGAATCAAAGGTGTTGCGGGGCGGGACAGAAAGTGTGTTGATTCAAGGCATTGGTGTTGCGGATTGAGACAGAGACCAAGCGATCGAGAGGCGAATGCCCTTTTGATAGGACATGAGACGGTCATTCCACTTGACAATCGAGAGGAGCGCGGTGTACCTCTTGATTATCTAGTGGAGAAGAACGATGACCGATACTTCGCGCGATTTGGTACAGGGAACTCTCGAAATGTTGGTGCTGAAGACGCTGGCGCTCGAGTCCATGCATGGATACGGAATCGCACTACGAATTGAGCAGGTCAGCGCGGGCGTGTTTCGGGTGAATCCGGGATCGCTGCTGCCGGCGTTGAGCCGGATGGAACGCGCGGGGCATGTGAAGGCCGAGTGGCGAACGTCAGAGAACAACCGGCGCGCGAAGTATTACTTGCTGACGGCGCGGGGACGGAAGGCGCTTGAGGAGGAACGGCGGCAGTGGGGCCGGCAGACCGAGGCGATTGGCAGGATTCTCGAAGCGTAAAGGGAGGGTGCCCGATGTTCCGAACCATCATGAGTGGAATGAAGTCGCTCTTCCGTCGCGACGAGCGAAATGCCGAGATCGAAGCCGAAGTGCGGAGTTTTTTCGAGTCGGCGGTGGAACACAAGATTCGGCAGGGAATGAGCCGCGCGGACGCCGAGCGCGGTGCGCGGGCGGAGATTGCGAGCGCGGAGATGGTGAGGCACAAGGTGTGGGCGTCGGGTTGGGAATCCGTGGCGGAATCGCTATGGAAGGATGCGCGTTACAGCGTGCGCCAGGTGCTGCGGTCGCCAGGCTTGTCGATTGTGGCGGTTCTGTCGCTGGCGCTGGGGATCGGCGCCAACACCGCGATTTTCACGGTGATTGACGATCTGTTGCTGAAGCAATTGCCGGTGCACGATCCGCAAATGCTGGTTTCATTCGGAGACGGAAGCGACAGCGGAACGATGGTCTCAAGCAGTCCCGGGCCGTACGATATTTTTCCTTACGATTTCTATCGCCGGATTGGCGGCAACCACGATCAATTTGAGGGAATCTGCGCATTTGCGAGCTTTACGACGACGGTGAGCGTCCGCGCGGAATCTGGGACGGGTGGCCCGGCAACGCAAGCCATGAGCCATCTGGTTTCCGGCACGTTTTTCAACGTGCTTGGGGCGCCGCCTCTGATGGGTCGCACGCTGAATGCAGGTGACACCGCGGGCGACACAGCGACCGAGGGAGGCAATGCGGTTGCCGTGATCAGCCATCGCTACTGGCGGGAAAACCTTTCCGCAGATCCGGGTGTGATTGGCCGATCGATTGCGATCAACGGCAGGTCGTTCATGGTGGTCGGCGTGATGCCAGCGACGTTTTACGGAGTGGAACTGAACGAGCAGTCGACCGACATGTGGCTGCCGATCACAATGCAGCACGAAGTGATGATGCAGCCGTCGCTGTTGAAGCCGGACGGGCTGTCCTGGATTCACATGATGGCGCGGCGGAATTCGAGCGTCTCGGTGGAGCATGCGCAATCGTGGGTAACGGTCGAGTTTCAGCGATTCCTGACACAGCGCGAGGGGGCGCAGATTTCGGAGTTGCGGCGCAAGCAGATCAGCGGGACATTTATTCCGCTGTTGCCGGGTGGAGCTGGATTGTCTTACGTGCGATCCCAGTACCAAGCGCCTTTGACTGTACTGATGGTCATGGTTGGGCTGGTTTTGTTGATCGCCTGCGCGAATCTTGCCAACCTACTGCTGGCGAAAGCGGCGTCGCGGGAGCGCGAGTTCTGTGCGCGTCTGGCGCTTGGATCGAGCCGGGGGCGGATTGCGCGACAAATTTTGACCGAGGCTCTGGTGCTTGCATTGACGGGCGGTGCTTTGGGACTGGGCCTGGCGTTCTGGGCCACGCGGGTTCTCATCAACTTTATCGACAGGGGCGCGGCCCGGACTGCGCTCTCCGCGACGCCAGACACGCGGGTGCTGCTGTTTACGTTTGCGACGTGTGTGCTGACCGCGGCGCTGTTTGGGATTGCCCCGGCACTTCGCAGTTCGCGCACCAAGATGGCGGGAGCGCTGAATGCCAATATGCGCAATTCAGGCGGGACGGGCACGCGAAGCAACCGGTTGCTGCCGAAGGCGCTCATCGTCACGCAGGTCACCTTGTCGCTGGTGCTGCTGACTGTCGCCGGACTTTTGCTGCGCACACTTGAAAACCTGCAAACGCAGGACATGGGCATGAACCGGAGCAATGTTCTGTTGGTCAAGACGAATCCGAAGTTTGCCGGCTACCAACCGGAACGGCTGAATGCGCTGTACGACCGCATCCTCAGCCGTATTGATGCACTTCCGGGTGTTCGTTCGGTGAGTCTCTCGGGGGCTGCTCCGCTGAGCCGGGGGAACTGGGATTCACCGATCGACCTTGACGGGAGGCCAACGCCTCCCACCGAAGATATTGGCACAAGGCTTAATCGAGTGACGGCGGGGTACTTCGAGACGATGGGGATTCCGCTGCTTCGGGGGAGGGCGATTCAATCCCAGGATCACGCGGATGGGGTGAAGTCCGCGGTGGTGAACAAGACATTCGCGGATCGCTTTTTCTCCCATGGAGATGCAATTGGCCACAGTTTCACGATTGCCGATCCGGGCGCAGCGGGGGTATGGCACATTGTCGGCATAGTTCGCGATTCGAAACACAACAGCCCTGCGGAAAAACCAGACCCCTTCGCCTATCTCGCGGTACCGCAGCTCACCGGAGACGATCAATACGCCTATTGGCTTGAGATCAGGAGCGTGGGTGATCCCGAAAAGATTACCGGCCAGGTGCGCGCGGCGCTTGCCGAGATCGATCCGAACCTGCCGATTCTGGAAAGCCACACGATTGAAGAACAGGCGGATTCGCTCATAGATCAGCAAAGGTTCGTGTCAAAACTGGCGGGCGTGTTTGCGGCGCTGGCGCTGACGCTGGCGTGCATAGGGCTGTACGGCGTGATGACTTACAACGTGGTTCGGCGCACCAACGAACTGGGCGTTCGCATGGCGCTGGGCGCGCCCAAGTCGGGACTGCTTTGGATGGTGCTACGGGAGTCATTGGTTCTGCTGGCGATCGGGGTTGCGGTGGGAATCCCGGTGAGCCTGGCTGCGACTCGTGCCATCAAGGCGGGACTGTTTGGAGTGGACCCTGCCGATCCGTTTACGTTGATTGCGGCCGTGGTGGTGTTGAGCGCGGCGCTGCTAATGGGTTCTTATATTCCGGCGCGGCGGGCGACGAAGATTAATCCGATGGTGGCGTTGCGGTGCGAATGAAGTCGCCCCCGCCGCGCCGCGGGGAAACGGATTTCTTTGTCGGGTCGCAGAAGCTCGCGTCGGAATTGCTAAAAGGGCAAATGCAGATTCTTCGACTCACCACCCCCAAATTGAAAGACGTTTGGGGGCCCGTTCGCTCGGAATGACAGCCCGATCTTGTTGAGAATTTCTGGGATACAGCACTAGGGAATTGGTTGCACGGGGATGCCGAAGGGGGCGACGGCTTCGCGAATGACCTTCTCTTCGCCGATGGCGATGATGGCGGCTTTGGCTGCGGGGAAATACTTTCGTGCGGCGGCATTGACATCGTCAGCAGAGATTGCAGCGATCTTGCGGCCGTAGATACCAATCTGTTCGGGAGGAAGTCCACTGACCCAGAGGCGGGCCAGTTCGTTGGCTACAGCATCACGGGACTGCAAATTGATGGCTTCGGTTCCGACCAGGAAACGTTCTGCCTGTTTGAGTTCGTCCGGAGTGGGAGATGTGGTGACGAGGCGGTTGAGTTCGTAGGTGATTTCATTGAGGGTTGGGGCGGTGACTTCATTGCGGACGTCGGCGTTGGTGACAAATATTCCCGCCGCGCGATAGGGTCGAAATGCGGCGAAGGGTGAGTAGGTGTAGCCCTTGTCTTCACGAATGTTTGACGTGAGGCGCGAGCCGAACGTGCCGCCGTAGATGGCATTGGCGACCTGTGCGGCTTCGTAGTCCGGATCGCTGTGTGTGGGTCCGAACATGGCGAACTGCAGGGTGGTTTGTACGGAGCCTGGCCGCGGCACGATAAAGATTGCGTGCGGGGGTGTGGCCGAAAACGCCGCTGGTGCAGAGACGGGAGCGGTGGCTGGAGCCTTCCACGAATCGAAGCGGGTCTTGATTTCGGCGAGCATCTTGTCGTTTTCGAAATCGCCCACCGCGACTAAGAGGGCCTGATCGGGACGGAATCGCTCGGCGTAGATTTTGCGCAGGTCTGCGGAAGTTGAAGCAGTGATGGATTCCTGGGTAGGCGCTGTTACGTGGTAGGGGTTGTCACCGAACAAGACACGAGCGACGGCGCGCGCGGCCAGGAAGGAAGGCTGCGATTCCTGCTGCTTTAGATTGTCGATGGCATTGCGCTTGGCCAGCGTTACCTCGTCGTCAGGGAAGCTTGCGTTGCGGACTACGTCGGCAAATACAGCGAGGCCTTTGCCCATTTTCGAACTGAGAAAGCTGGTGGAGACAAGGATCGAATCTTTGCCGGGATTGGCGCTGAGGTCACCGCCGGCGCCTTGGAGGTCCTGGGCAATCTGTTTCGCGTTGCGCGTGGCTGTGCCCTGATCAACGGTGTTGGCGAGCAATTCCGAGATGCCGGGGCGATCGGATGAATCAGAAGCGAGGCCACCGCGAATGGCGAGTGCGAGTGCGATTTTGGGGAAGCCGGGCTCGGAGACCAGCCAGATGGTCAAGCCGTTGTCGAGTGTGGCGGTCTTGACGGCGGGCGCGGCGAGGGGCGTCTCTGGACCGTAGGGCGGCAGATCCTTGGGGAGGGGAGTTTTTTGTGCGGCGACAGAACCCGCGAACAACATCGCTGAAAGAGAGATAGCGAGAATCTTCATTGAGCTGCCCCCTGTGCTTTGGCCTCGGCGGGCGCCGGGACGCGATCGATGATGGTTCGATTGGTGGTGACGAGATATTTTGCGGCGAAGGCGCGGACTTGTGCGGGCGTTACTTTGGCGAGATCCTCGGGCACCTGGTAGACGGAGTCAAAACTGCCATCGAAGAGGACGGCATGCGAGAGTGCTGACGCGCGGGAGATGGGGATTTCGAGATTTGCGTAGAGGTCGGCGCGCATTTTGGCGACGATACGATCGATGTCGTCTTGAGTCGGCCCTTTTTCGGCGAGGTCTTTAACGGCGGCATCGTAGGCCGCGATGACCTGATCGGTTTTCAGGTTGGGCGGATAGACGACGAACGAGGTCATGAGCGTTGGGCCGTTGTACTCGAAGGGCGTGCCGAGGGGCCAGTTCACGCCACCGTCGACGGAGAGCGCGACCTGCTTGTCTTTTACGAGGGCTTGGAAGAGGCGCGATGCCTGTCCATTGTGAAGCAGTTCACCGGCAACGGCTCCGGCGAGCGCGTCCTGTGAGTGGCGCGGCGGCATGCGATAGCCGATGGCGAGGGCGGGCACTTTCGCTAATTTGTCGGTCTGGCTGAAGCGGCGCTCG
>JANXQR010000672.1 GCA_025353435.1 Acidobacteriota bacterium
TCACGGCACTGGGCGAAGACGCGTCGCTTGATCCGCTCTTTGCCTCGCGCGGCAAGATGCTTGACCACGCCGCCGACACCGAAAATCAGCTCAAAGATGAACAGCGCCAACGCGATGAGGCCAAGGCACAGGGCAAGCCGATTCCGCAGTTCCCGTGGCATCCGCCGCTGGCAAGCTGGGGTCCCGGCAATCTTTGGAACGGAATGATCGCGCCTCTCGCACCATTTCCCATCCGCGGAGTCCTCTGGTACCAGGGCGAGAGCAACAGCGCCCTCGAGCGCTGGCCGCTCTACAACCGCATCATGCGCACACTCATTGAAGATTGGCGCCGCCAATGGGGCCAAGGCGCATTCCCGTTTTATTACGTGCAGATCTCGAACTTCAAATCCACTCCGCTTGAAGACTGGGCCAACCTTCGCGAGCAGCAGGTGAAGACGCTCGGCCTGCGCAACACCGCGATGGCGGTCACCATCGACATCGGCAATCCTGACGACGTGCACCCCACCGATAAGGCCGACGTGGGGCATCGGCTGGCACTGGCGGCTCGCGCCCTCAACTACGGCGAATCGTCGCTCGAGTACTCTGGCCCCATGTTTCGCCAAGCCACAACTGAAGGCGCCTCCATTCGCGCGTGGTTCGATCATGGCAAGGGACTGACCGCGAAAGGCGGAGAAGTAACCAGCGTGGAAGTCGCCGGCACCGACGGAAAATTCGCTGCGGCAAAGGCAACGGTGGACGGCGAGACAATCTTGGCATCCAGCCCAGACGTGCCGAATCCCGTCGCGATTCGCTATGGATGGAGCAATAGTCCAGAGTGCAATCTGTTTAACGGCGAGGGCCTGCCTGCGTCGCCGTTCACGTCTGCCAAATAGTTCGAGGGTGGGATATGGAATTTTCCTCGCGAGGTGCGACGAAGACGGAAGTTTCCTGCATTTCGATCAGCCCGCCGCAGCAGCGCTGCTGAAGCTCGGGCAGAATGCTCTCCACCTTTTCTGCATTGTCAATGAACTCGATCTTGATGGGCAGGTGATCGGACAGTTCCAGGATGTGGGCAGTATGGAGGCGATGTCCCGCGCCAAATCCCGCGATTCCCTTTGAAACCGTGGCCCCGGCCACGCCTTCTCGGAACAGGAAATCGAGCACGCCAGCATAAACGGGCATGCCCCAATGTTTGTCCCCGTCGCTCAAATACACGGTCACTTTAGTGGCTTTGCCTGTGGTCAGCATGGCAACTCCCTTCCGCCCAGCCATTCATCGCGAGGGCAGCGCGCCTTGCAGGCGACGGAGGATTGAAACACCAAATTAGATTCCATATTAGATTCCATTCCAAGCCAGCCCCACTCGCTTGGATCTGGGGCTTTCCATGCCTTTCCATGCTTAGATGCAAAAACGCCTAAAGCGCTTCCCCAATGGCGGCGCCGCACCAGGTGGCTCCCAAGCCAAGAATTAGAGTGCCCACCGCATAGAGAGCCGCCAATCCGAATGCGCCGGATCGCAACATCTCGAGCGTCTCCCATTCAATCGTGGAGAAAGTGCTGTAGGCTCCAATGAATCCAAGGCTTCCGAAGTACCGCCACTCAGGATCGATGCCGACACGCTTCCCCATGAAGGTGAGGGCAAACCCGATGATGACGCAAGCAGTGAGATTGACGACAAGCGTTCCATGGGGAAAGCGGACGCCCATGCGGTTGCCGACCATGGACCCTACCCCATAGCGCGCGACCGATCCGAGTGCGCCCCCCAAAGCAATGAGCAGATATTTCTGCAAAGCTGTTCTCCTCTCGCCGGCCTTCCTGTTCAATTACCCACAAAATTCTGCGTCTCGTTCGGGCGCGACAGCATAGACACGCCGGAATGCAGCTCACCTCAAGGGTGATTCGCAGAATTCAAGTTTTTCAGGGTTTGGTGTCGGGACGTGACTTCCCAACAGGTTTCCCTGTCAGGAGTCATCAGCTGTCCAGCCTATCGGCACCCCATCAACGAAGACGTGTCGCCAGGGATCCAGAGAATCGGGAAGGACAGCGGTTAAGGGCGAACTCCATCGCCACCGATCTCATTACAAACGAGCCAATGCGCAGTGTCAATCGGTTCATTCGGAAATAATGCCGGAAATTCGGAGATCAAGCAGGAACGACAGCGGCGTTTCCCTGCTTGCGCGCGAATTCATAGAGTGCGCGGTCAAACGTCACCAGGCCGGATTGCGAGCTTTCGGCGTAAGCCAATAGCCAGCAGTCTCCAACCCATTTGGAAGCTTGTTTTGCGGCGAACGGTTCCGTCGCCGCGCGGTACGCAGAATCGGCGTTACGCGGCTCTGGATAAAACTCAACCCGCGGATCTTCAAGCCAGCGATCTTAGACGCCCCACGCCTTGCGGAGAGTCAAAGTCTGATCACCCATGGCTGCGGCGTTAGTGAGGAGGCGCAACAAACCGAGCTGCGTGAAACGGGAGAAGATAAGGCATGAATCGGCGGGCAAGTGATTCAGCCACGTCCAAACAATCGAATTGTGACTATGTTTGCTGACGGAGAGCGCAAGCCAGACATTGATGTCAGGAAAGTATAAGGTCATGGGGGTTCTCGTCCACGGGAAAGCGAGGGCCTAGCTTTCCTGTTCCGCGGATCAGGGGACCGGTCACCGGTCGCCGCTTCCGGGGTTCTGCGTACGTCTCCTCAAGGGCGCGAACCACGAGGGACCGTATGGATGTTCCCGAATCCTGAGCCCGGCGTCGCAGCCGTTCGTGCAACGGTTCTGGGATATCGATGGTGGTGCGCACGGCCATGACATGATTGTGTCACAACTGGAAAAAGACCATCGCGCTTAGTTGTGCTTGCCCTTCCATTCCGTATAGGGCCCCTGGAAGTCCTCGATCGTGCCCCGATCCTGGAAGTTCCACAACCGGGTTGCCACTTCATCGATCAAATCGTGATCGTGCGTCACCAGCAGGACTGTGCCTTCGTAACGCTGCAGCGCAATGTTCAGCGCGTTGATCGATTCCAGATCGAGATGGTTAGTCGGCTCGTCGAAGATCAGGATGTTCGGCTTGGTGAGAATCAGCTTGCAAAACACCAGCCGCGCCTGTTCGCCGCCGGAGAGAGCCTTGGTCTGCTTCTCGCCCTCTTCGCCGCTGAACAGCATCTGGCCCAGAATGCCGCGAATCTCTTCCACGTGCGCCGCGGGGTTCCAGCGATGCAGCCACTCCGCCACCGTAAGCCCGTGCTGAATGGTCGCGCCCACATCCTGCGGAAAGTATCCAATCTGCGCTTCATGGCCCCAGAAAACAGTTCCATTGTCGAGCGAGTACTCGGGGTCTCTGAGGCCTGGATAGGTGGCCAGCAGGCTTTTGAGCAGCGTGGTCTTGCCGGCTCCGTTGCGGCCCATCAGGCAAATCTTTTCGCCGCGCAGCAAGTTGGCTGTAAAGCCACCCAGCACTTTCTCATCGCCGTAAAACTTGGTCAGATTTTTGAACTCCAGTACGTGCTTTCCGCTCGGTCGAGTCTGGTCGAACTTGATGAAGGGGCGCTGGA
>JANXQR010000711.1 GCA_025353435.1 Acidobacteriota bacterium
GCCAGGTCCTCGAGCGACCCGCCTCCGCGCGCAACCACGATTACATCCACAAGTCCCGAAGCATTCAGGTAATCAAGCCCAGCTTCAACCTCGGCAGGCGCGGAATCACCCTGCACCGATGCCGGATACAGCAGCACATTCAAGCCCGAGTGACGCCGTCCAACAATGTTCAAAAAGTCGCGAATCACTGCGCCCGTCGGCGACGTAATAATTCCAACCGTGCGCGGAAACGCCGGCAATGGCCGCTTGCGTTCCGCTTCAAAAAGCCCTTCAGCCTTGAGCTTTTCCTTCAGCTGCTCGAACGCCAGTTGCAGCGAGCCCGATCCCACCGGCTCCATCGTCTCGGCCACAAGCTGCATCTGGCCGCGCTGGTCGTACACGCTTACGCGCCCGCGCACCAGCACGTGCAGCCCGTCTTCAGCACGAAACCGCAGCAGGATCGCCTGCCGCCGAAACAGCACCACCGGCAATTGCGCATCGGCATCCTTTAGCGTGAAGTACAAGTGACCCGACGGCGCCGGCCGGAAATTTGAAATCTCGCCTTCCACCCACACATCGCCAAACTGCTCTTCAATCAGCTTGCGAACCTGTCCCACCAATTCGCGGACAGGCCAAACGCGACGCGCGGGGCGCGCCTCTTCGAAGCTGAGGCCAAGCTGAAACGAGGATGGATCGGGCCGCGTCACTTTTACCAAGTGTAATTGCAGAGTCTAACTGCCAATGCCGCCCGCGCCCGGACTGCGAAGCTATTTGCGGTTGCCAACAATCGCCTTGATCTGCTGCGCAATCTCAACAAGCCGGGGCAGGGAAGCAGGATCGAGATCGTCCACTCCCGAGTAAAGTATCTCCGCCTCGCGCGCCAGCACTGTGCCCCTCGTAAGCCCAAAGGTGCCCAGTACTCCTGCCAATTTGTGCGCCGCTGATTGCGCATCGTCCATGTGATGCTTTGACAGCTTGTCGTCGGCTAGCGCGCGGTTGGCAGCCTCCAGCACCGCAACCCGCTCCTCTGTCTCCGGAAGGTATTTGGTCCACAGGCGGTCCATCGCCGCCGCCATGGATTGTTGCGCTGAATTATCCATCGAAACGACCTCTATTCCCAACCCAGAACTTCCGCAATTTGCGCCGACAATGTCATTGGGTCAAAAGGCTTGAATAAGATGGCCTCCACTCCCAGGTCTGCGAATCGACGCTGGTCGTTGCTCTGTACCTTGGCGGTGAGCAGCAATACCGGAATCCGCGCCGTGAGGGGATTCCTTCGCAGCTCGCGAAACGTTGAAGGGCCATCCATCCCCGGCATCATCACGTCCAGCAGAATGGCGTCCGGGTTGTACTCGGCGGCTCGCACCAGCCCCTGCGCGCCCGAGCTGGCGGTTGCCACTTCCCAGCCCGCGACAGTCTCCAGGCTCAATGCCGCTACTTCACGAATATCGTCTTCATCATCGATGATCAGGATCCGGTGAGACATTTGTACCGCTCCAATGGCTGCCCCTAAATTCCATCTGCCCAATCCTCCAACGGCGGCCAATCCAACTGCAGGCCGCTTCGCTCAAGGTGCACGCAGGGCCAGCGTTGGACCAACCGATTCGCTAAGGAGTTCGGTCGACAGTAACGTTAGGGGGAGCCTCTACCAACATCTGACGCGAGTTGCGAAGCATCGTCAATACCAATGCTTCAAGCTGCTGCGGTTGAACGCGCGCTTTGGTCAGGAAATGCGTCGGCCCCAGCGTCAGTTGCCGCCGCTCCTCCGGTCCCAGTTCGCGCCCCGAATACACTACGATCGGCAGATTCGCCATGCCACTTTGTTGCCTCAGCCAATCCACCAGGTTGAATCCATCGCCATCCGGCAGTCCAATGTCCAGCACCAGCAAATGCGGTTGGATGCTGAAGCATGCGTCGACAGCCGCCTGCCGCGTCTGGGCGATCGTTACGTGCACAGAGTCGCGCGAAAACACTTCCTTGATCACGTTGGCCAGGTCCAGGTCGTCCTCGATCACCAGCACCCGCGCCGTCTCGCCCGGCCCGCACAACACACGAGCCAACTCGTTCAGCAGCGCGTCTTCCTGAACCGGCTTCGTCACAAATCCCTCAGCCTCGGCGGGCAACTCCGCGGGATTTTGATTCGCCACGCTCAGCAGAACCACGGGAATATGCCGCTCCCCGTCCGGGGTCCGCAGCAGCCGCAGTACCTCCCACCCATTCATCCCGTCCAGGGATGTATCGACAAGAATGGCCTCCACCCCGTCCCTCGCCGCAGCCACCGTTTCCTCAAGGGTCGTGGCTTCCTTCACGCGATAACCGTGTCGTGCCAGCTTCTCCACCAGAATCGGGCGCGTCAGATCGTTTGAGTCGGCCAGCAGTATCGTTCCCTGGTCAATTGGCTCCAGTGCGGGAACTCCCCCGGATGGTACCGGCACATAGGGCAAAAACACGCGGAAAGTCGATCCGCGCACCGGGTTTCGCTCCGCCCATATCCGGCCCGAATGCTGCGTCACAATCGACCGGCAGATGGCCAGCCCCAATCCGCTACCGCCCTTTTGCCGCGAATCCGACGCATCCACCTGCTGGAATCGCCCGAACACCGCCTCCAGCTTGTCCGCAGGAATCCCTCGTCCCTGGTCGATTACTGAAAGCGTCACCCCCGAGGCTCCCGGCCGCATCATCACCGATACTCCAGACCCCGGCGGCGAGAACTTCACCGCGTTCGAAAGCAGGTTAGTAAGCACCTGCAGCAGACGGTCTGGATCTCCCGAAATCTCCACCTGAGTCGTGTCGTGGATCAGCTGCACGCCCGCCGCTTCCGCCACCGGCTGCATCCCGTCAATCGATTGACGCACTACTTCGGAAAGCTGCATTGGCCGGAACATGATCGGCTCACGCCCGCTCTGAATTCGTTCCAGGTCCAGAATGTCGTTGATCAGCCGCACCAACCGGTCTGAATTCGTCATCGCAATCCGCAGCAGGTTCGCAGCCTTGTCGTTGATCGTCCCCAGAATGCCCGACGTCAGCAGACCCAGCGCCCCCCGGATCGAAGTCAGCGGTGTTCGCAGCTCATGGCTCACCGTGGAAATGAATTCGTCCTTCAGCCGGTCCAGCGCGTACCTCTGGCTGATGTCGCGGAAGCTCAGCACCGAGCCAGAAAACCGCCCCTGGTCCAAGATCGGCGTAAAGAAGTACTCTGCGGGGACGCCGGTTCCATCCGGACGGTAAATCGTGTCCTCACCCGCGGATGCCACCTGCAGCGACGTCGCCTTGCGCAGTGCGCAATCCTCGCCGCATTGATTCTGCCCGCGAGCCGAACCGTGCAGCAGCTCGTGGACTTCCTTGCCCGTCAGCCGTGAAGCCGGTGCGCCCAAAAGCCTGCCCGCCGCCGGATTCGCAAAGCTCACCATGCCGTGCCGGTCCACTCCGCAAATCCCGTCTGCCACAGAATCCAGCAGAATCTCCTGCTGCCGATAAAGCTCATCCGCACGCCCACGTTCCCGCGAGCGCGCCAGCATTTGCCCCAATGACGCCGCCACCGTCTCAATCGCCGCCAGTGCCTCAGGATCCTCGCGTAGCCGCAAATGTGAGTAGTACTCCATCACCGCCAGCACCCGGTTGCCTACCCGCACCGGCACCGCCCAACCCGAAACCATGTCGTGCCGTCGCGCAATCTCCGTTCTCGTGTCCGGACGCACCGTCGCAAGATCGGCGATCCACGAAGGACGCCCCTCCTGCCACACCCGGCCCGGCAAGTCGGCTCCCAATGCCAGCGTCCGCCCCATGCTCTCCTGGATGATTGCGTCCGCCTGGTTTCCCGGCGCGCCCCACGCAGTGCAGAATTCCAGCCGCTTCTCCTCGGCATTGACCTCCCAGATCACCGCCATATCCCAACTCTGCGATACGCAGATCGCCTCTAGAATTCGCGCCGCCGCAGCCTCGGGAGACGTGTTCTCCCCCACAATCTGGCTCACCACCAGCTGCAGCGCCAGCCGATGCTCGCGTTGCTTCTGTTGCGTCACATCCCGCACCAGGCAACGCACCGCCAGCGGATTCCCCGCCTTCTGCCGTTGGCTCAAGCTGAGTTCAAATTCCAGCACCCGCCCATCCAGCGTGTGATTCCTCAGCGGCGACCGGTCGATCGTCTCCCCGTCCAGCGCCCGCCGAAACAGCCCCGCCACTTCCAGCCGGCAGTCGTTTCCAAACAGTTCCTCAAACGAGTCCAGTTCCATCAGCGTCGTGTGGCTGATTCCAAAGCACCGCTTCCACGCCGGATTCGCATACAAAAACCGCCCCGCGGTGCTCAGCGTCGCAATCATCTCGCTGGAGTTCTCAAACAGGTCGCGATAGCGTTCCTGCGACTCCCGCGTCGCCTGCTCCTGGCGCATCGTTGCGCTCACATCCAGCGCCATCACCACCAGCCCCTGCATTGCGCCTTCCCCATCCCGCAGTGCGGAAATGTGCAGCGTCACCGGGAACGTAGTTCCATCCTTGCGCCGGAAGTGCGTTTCGAAGCTTGGAACCTGGCTTGGGGGAAGATTCCTGACCGCTCCCATCAGCGTGGTGAGCCGTTCCATCGGGCCCAGGTCCGGATTCGGTTCAATCCCGCTCAGGCGCTGCAATGCACCAATCAGCCGCGGTCCCTCGTCAACGCCCAGAATCTCGGTCGTCCGTGGCTTTCCTACCAGCTCCTCGGCGTGGTAGCCAAGCAGCCGCTCCGCCGCTGGATTCAGGTGCGTGATTGAGCCGTCCAGACCAATGGAGATCACCATCGGGCCTGCGGAATCGAAGATATGTCGATGGGCTTCTGAATTCGATCCCGGCTTTGCCGTTCGCAGAAAGCACAGCCGTACGGCAATCATCAGGATCAACAGCTCGAACGCGCCTTCAAGGTAGCTGAATCGCGCTTCGCGCAGCCGAGTCGCGAGCTCAGCTCCTACCGCCACCAAAAGTACGCCGGGCACCAGTACGTTCCAAACCAAGGAAACGCCCTGTCCTCCAGCTTTGCCGGTGGATTGTTCGCCTTCTGATGTTGCGGCGCTGGCCCCTGCGCGCATCTGTCTCCTCGAAGCCCCCGTTGCGCAGACACACAACCTCTTGAAGAGCCTGCTCGGTGGGCCCGCCCGTCGCCCCGGGTCTATCTCTAGCGGCGAAAAAGTTAGGGTTGCGTTCCTACCTTACACCGTTTTGAGGGTAAATTGCCCCAAATCAATCGTCAGGTTCCAGTTCGTGCACTGCCAAAACTCCGCGTGGATCGAGTATTACAGTTGCAGATGGCAGCTCCGGAGGGAGCAGGGGCCTTTAGGCTCCTTTAAAGCGGCCGAAACGGTGGGGCCTTGAGTCCCGGATCTGCGCCAGCCCCGCCAGATGCAACCGCAGTACTAGGGGAAAACCTGCTTGATGTGGAGGAAAAGCATCACGTTCAATACCAGTGAAACAATCAGCATCGCAAACAGCAGCAGCGCGAACAGGTTTACCTTGTTCCCCACCGCCTTCAGATCCTCAATCAGTTCCTGCTGCTCCAAAGTATTGCGGTCCGTCGCCTCGCGCACCATATCCAGCTGGTCCTCCACCCGCTTCAGCGAGGAGTTCTGCTCGATAACCTGAGTCCGCAATTCCTGGTGCTGCTCATGAATCTCCGTAAGCTGATTGCGCAACGGTGTCAGGTCTACCGGCGGCGCCGTTGGCGTGATATGCGGCCGCGCGGCAAACAGGTTCGCCACCACCGACGCAATATTGCCGTCAAGCAGCGGCAGCAGCTTCTGCACAAACGGCATCGCCTGCTTCAGGACTCCCATTGCTCTCTGCATGCCTTGATCCTCAGGCGCAGTCGTCGATAAAGCCCGTCCCTGCGGCGGAACCGCGCGATACACCGGGTCCGGCACCGAACGCGAACTTCCCGCCGGCAGCGGCGATCCTACCGTGCGCGCCTTGGAATCGCGTGTATCTTGAACGCGGGCTTCCTGCACGCGAACCTCCTGCACGCGAAGATCCTGCGTGCGTACCTCCGGCTTTACCGCCAGGTCAATGCGGCCAGCATCCGGGTGCCAGGTCTCCACCAG
>JANXQR010000736.1 GCA_025353435.1 Acidobacteriota bacterium
CAAAAGTTCGTTAGACGAATTGAACTCCCCAGCGCGGTCGTACGCGGTGCGAATTAGATAGCCCGTCGCGTCAGAAACGGCTGGAGCCGTTTCGATCCCCGTAACTCGCACATACCGGAATCCGTGGTAGTTGAATCGCGAGCGAAATGTGAGAGCTTTGCCGTTGCTCACAATCTCATCACGCTGGTTGGCGGTGTTGGGGAATCCTGTCGTATTCGCTGCCCGAGGTGCGGGAGCAGTGCCTGCACTGGGTGGACGAGGGGCGCTAAAGAACGGGGGAACGGGGTCACCCCATCCTGCAGGAATACTCGGTGCCGGCTTTTCACGCTCCAACTGGTCGGAGTACTCCAGCTTGACTGTGGCGCCCTTTGCGATCGCAGGCAATTTGATCTCGGCCCAACCGGTAAAGTCCTTCCCCATATCGATGATCCAACCGCTCTCAGGGTAAGCTTCCACCTTGACCGCCTTAATCGTCTCCATCACCCTGTTCGGCTCCGCCATCTGAGCCGATGTCACCACTTGCGGCGGCGCGAATACCGCTGCAGCCTTCCACCCTGAATCGTCCAGATCGGCCATGTTCCAGCGAGGGAGTTCCAACTGTGCGTCATAGCGCTCTCCGCCGTAGTCTCCAAATGGAGTTCCGCGGCCAAGCGGTGTGATGGGGCTTTCGCGAACCTTCCAAGTGTCGTCGGTAACAAGCTCAGTCGTACCCCCGCCCGCCATGGAGATTTCAAGTTGCGCTCGCACCAGGGGACCGTCGTGTATGACTCCGGGATTCCCCTTCACATACCAGCCCCGTCCGAGCCAAAGCGCAATGACGTTCTTCCCTGGAATCAGATAGTCGGCGACTTCATGAGCGATGTAAAGATTCCGCTTCGAGTAATCGCTCACGGCCGGACTCAAGACATGATCATCCACCTTGCGGCCATTAATGTAGAGCTCGTAGTAGCCGAGAGCGTTGACATATGCCACGGCCCTTCCCGGTTTTTGTGTCAACGTGAACGTCCTCCGCAACCAGGGAAATGGAAGAGGTGCGCCTTCCGCGGTTCCGGCTGGACGCCCTTCACCGATCCATTTTGAATCCCAATCCGAGACTTGAAGAAGCCCCATCGACCACGTCGCTCGGTCGCTCCATGGCGATGCTTCGCCTCCATCGCTCCAGACGCGTACTTTCCAGTAGACCCGTTGTCCCGACACCAGCTTCTTGCCGCCATATTTAACCCACGTAGATTGCTCAGAGACCACTCGGCCCGAATCACACAGGTCGCCCCGATCACTCTGAAGGTTCGCCGAGGTGCTCGCGACCAGCACTCGGTAGGCGCTCTGACCACGCAAGTTCACCGGGTTGAGCATCCAGCTCAAGCGCGGTTTATGGACGTCGATTCCCAGCGGGTTCGAGAGATACTCGCAGCGCAGTCCTTGAACAGGGAAGCCTTTCTCCAGGGGAGCGCCGATAACATCTACTGTTCCCAATGAAATAGCAAGTAAGACGATCCCGCACAGTATTCTCACGTTGGTCTTTTTCATCGATGCGCTGCTCCGATTCTTTGGTCATGTTTGCCATGCCTTTGGCATTTCGCGCACATCCCTAATCGTGCGAGTCACTCGTCGGCGCCAATCGCAACAGTTAGTGCAGCCAAAGAGTGTTCGCTAGAAGTTGTAGTTCAGGCTCCCCTCGTTAGGGTGTCTCAACGATTGAAGGACAGTGTTCAGAACCTCGACTGTCTGATCAGCTTTCAAGGTTGTGCCCAGAAGCTGCAAATCGTAAAAGCCTTGGGCATCTGCAGTCCGAGGTGAAATGGGATCTTTGGCCGGCTGGCTCCGAATGTTGTATTTTCCTCCATGATTCTGCGCGACATATCCGCGGTGAAGCAGTGTCTGCAGGATCCTGTAAGTCGTGGTATGCGGTATGTCAGTCGCATTGGATATCTCATGCGAATTGAGAGAGATGTCGCTTCGACAAAGCAACTCCAAGATGTCAAGCGTGCGCATAAGGACGGGAACTACGTAGATTCGCTTTTTGCCCGCGTTTTGCATATGCCGCTCCTCTCCCAACAAGATGCTGGAACCGGCGAAGAAATATCTGAGACGTTTCCTTCCGGAACCGTCTACTTAGGAATGACGGCGAGTCCACTGGCCCTCGTCCCGCAACGGCACTATTGCTTTGCCACGTCGAGATCGATAGTTAACTTCACTTCGTCGCCTACAACAGCGGCCGGGAATGTCGTCGCAATCCCGAATGCAGTACGGCTGATCGTGGTCGTAGCTGAAAAGCCGGAGTGAGGTTTCTTGTCCATCCCGGGAACTGGTCCAGTAGGACCTTCAACCTGCAGGACCACTGGTTTGGTGACGCCATGCAAAGTGAGACTGCCCGAGACGGTTAGACCCTTTCCGTTCTTTGCAACGCTGGAACTGACGAAAGTGGCGGTTGGGAATTGCGCAACATCGAAAAAGTTCGGACTCTTCAGGTCGGCATCGCGCGGAGCGACGCCAGTGTCAACTGTGGTGAGGTCGATTGTGACGTTGACCGTCGACTTTGTGATATCCGATTCGTTAAGGACAATCGCGCCGCCGATGTTGCCAAAATGTCCGCGGACATTTGAGAGGCCCAAGTGGAGGATGGAGAAATTGACCTCACTGTGCATCTTGTCGGGAACCCAGGTGGATACTTGGGCGAGAGCCAGGGGAGCAGCTAGCGCCAGAGTCACAAGTGATGATAGTTGCTTGATCATTCAAGAATCCTTTCAATTGGAGGGTTAGAACTCGCCGGTGCAGTTAGTTGAGGAAAGGGCACGCGGCTTTGTCGGGGAAGGTGATGTGATCACGAAAAGCGGCTTGCATGCATCGGCGCGATCATTGTTTGAAACTGCTTGCGTCCAATTACTCGGCCAGATTACGGTTCCAGTTTCTCCCACACGGCCCGCTCAAGGCTGAATGGGTCATCTACGACTTTGCATTGCGCGTCGATTTCCATCGTCGCGCGTTTTTCGGTGGTGTAGGCCGGCCAATCGGGTTGCCCCTTCGCTCCTGGATGCCCTGTTCTTGCGAAGGTGCTCCACATTTCGCTCATGTTATGCGCGGCCTGAACGCTTTCTGGTCGCGTGTCTGACATCAGGTTCATGGCGGGCTGCGGAGGGCCGCCTTTTGCATCCGGCGTGGCGGGTCGAATGTTGTTGAACTTGTAGGGAATCTCAAGCGCGTGCATTGCTCCGACTCTGTGTTGTGTTCCGGGGACAATGGCATCTGACTCGTGCACGAAGATGTACATGTAGACGGGGGCGACATGCTGGACGAATTTGCGCTCGGCGATGGTGATCGCGCCAAGACCGATCATCCGTGCCGAGGTGATGGCAATGTAGAGATCGGCCGGGGATGCGCTGGGGCGGCTGTGGCGATATGCAACGAGCAATTCATGGGAGTTGTCGCCAAACTCTTTTTGAAGCCGCTCCTCCAACCCCGCGTCGGTCAAATTGAAGGCATCAACATCGTGGCGCTCCATCAAGAAGAAGGCGGTTTCATCGCGGTTTGAGCCAACAATGAGTGGCTTGTTCTTGGAGATGGCCGGCGCCTCCGGATCGAAGGGATGGTGCGGGAGGATCGTGCCATCGACAACCGGCCCGAATCCGCCAGGACGTCCGCCGCCTCCAATTCCCTTGCGGCCGCCGCTCATTGTCAAAGGACCGCCGGGCTGCTTGCCCAGTTCCACCTGCGCGTCCACCAATTTGTTCGCGGGGACCTCGAGAAGCTTGCGCCATTCGTTCTTCTCAAGACCAAGTTGCTTCAGCGTCATGATCGTGGTTTCGGCGGCCGTGTCCCGCGGCATCATGCGAATGCCGGGACCACTCTCAATTGACGCTTTGTTGAAAAAAGGCTCCGCCCCAGGCATGGAATAGAGGCAGGAGGTCTTTGCACCGCCGCCGCTTTCGCCAAAGATCATCACGTTGTTTGGATCGCCGCCAAATGCCTCGATGTTCTGGCGAACCCATTTCAATCCATCGAGAATGTCCAGCATGCCCTGGTTTCCCGAGGTGGCATATTCTTCTCCGCCGAGGTCGCCCAAAAAGAGAAATCCCATCAGACCAAGACGATGATTGGTGGCCACGACAACCACATCCCAGGTGCGCGCCAGGTTCCCGCCGTCCTGATAACCTGAGCCGCCCGATCCAACTACAAAGCCACCGCCATGGCTATAGAACATGACCGGCCGCTTTTTGCCATCGGCCGCGGGAGTCCAGACATTCAGGAAGAGGCAGTTTTCGTCCGATGGCGGCTCATTGCGACGCTGGCCGCCTGGCTGCAAGGAGGGCGCACCGAGTTGAATGGCTTCGCGAACACCCTTCCAGGGCTTGAGCGACGGCGCAGCCTTGAATCGATTCGCTCCCGAAATGTCTCCGGCATATGGGATGCCCTTGAATGTTGCCAAGCCGTCACTATTCAATCCTCGAACGCGACCGAATGAAGTGTTGACTTCAATCCCTTCCGATTTTCCGGAGTCCGCGTAGGCGCGGCTACTTGGAAATGCTACGGCGCAACCCAAAGCTATCGAGCCTCCGGCAATAAAGTCGCGACGGGTCAGCCTCGATGTGGAACTATCAACGTTGTAGCTCACGCGTTTCCTTTCCCAGCCGTTCGCCGGATCAAGTGTTGAAGATCAGTTCAGTTTCTCGATCATGCTGTCGACGCCATTCACTATCCCTGGTTCTGCGCAGCCGGGCTTGAGGGAGGAGCCAAGCACCTGAAACGTGTAGCGTCCGAAGGCGTCATCTGTCGGCACATAACCGGAGTTAGCCATTCCGTTGGTGAGCGTGACCATAATCGTGTCGTGGAACTTCGATCCCGCCTTTACGCGTTGACCAATCATGTTGTAGAGTTCTGCGTTCGCGCTGCCCAGCACAATGTCCCCAATCCTTAACGCGCCGATCTTGATGTGAACTGGGTCCGGGGAATCCTCGTATTTGCCCGGCGCTCCTTCGCGCCCTGTATCGAGTCTTCTTCGCGCCGGACAGGTAACTTCTTGCTGTTCTCCTTCGATCATCAATTCAGTGTTCATTGGGTGAATATGGCCCATTACCCGGATCGCCTCTTCGGCCGTGATCTGTCCCATGGATTTGATAAGCTGCAGGCTTTGCTCCACGGCCACTGGATCCACAGCGACCTTGTCCGCTTCCGGGTTCCCGGTGAACATGGCATGCATGATGGCAGTGCCCAGATCGACGTGCTCCGCATCCATCACCGCGTGGATGCGTGCATCGCCGATCTTCAAGTTGGCCCGAAGGTAGAGCGGGTTCTGATCGCCCGCAGCGCCGCTGGTCCAAATCGCCACCGCTTTGTCGCTGTACATGTGCTCGATGTAGCGCTCAGCTTCCCCCGGAAAATCGCCGGAAATCATACCTTCCAAAAAGAGGGTGTTCGCGTGCATCGCATAGTTCATGTAGACCGCGATTAGGTCTCCACTCAGCGATTCGATTTTGATCACCGCGAGCGTCTTGTCGGAGGGATATTCAAGATTCGGTTCCTGGGACCAAAGCCTTGACTGTTCATCAATTGCATCACGGTTCACGTTCAGATACAAACTTCCCGTTCCATAGCCGATCCGCGCCGGCTGCATGCTGTCGTGCGCCTTTTGCGCGGCCTGCACCAGGCCCAACTCCAGCTTGGTGCCGAAGTCATCTGCCGGCCCCTTCACCGCACTTGGCAAGGCCCCAGGGCCAGGCCTTCGCGGACCGCCGAAGATCGCATTGTGGTCGTGCGTGGCGGATATCAAGATATTGGCCGCCGGGACATTGAGAGCTTGTGAAATCTCTGTCGAAACCCTGTCCGTTACCGCGCTGCCTATTCCACCAACGTCCGCGTTGAGCAGAACGGCTCGATCATGGCCGTTCTCGATGAAGATGGCTCGAGCGTAAAGAGGATCGTGAATCGAAGTGAAGGGTCTCGGAAGCGCATTTGGCTCGGGCGTGATCTCAACCCGCGCGGCACCAGCATTCAAGGCTCCCAAAACTGCGGCCGATCCCCGAGCGGGCAAAATCTGAGTTGCCACTACCGTCGCCAATCCGATAACCCAGAACCGATTCATGAATACGAATTGCTTTCTCTTTGGATCGGCAATCAAGATGTCATTTTCCTTTCAAACATGGAAAAGGTTTGGAACCGTTGACGAAGTGTCGGGACTAACTCGGCCGACTTCATTCAAGCCCCATCGGTCCCCACGAGATGCCCAGATTAGGCGCGCATTCTCAATATCGGCAAGGTTCGGAACAGTTCGGGATAGATGTTAAGGCTGAAATTGCTCTCATGTCTTTTGTTATGTGCTGATTGATTTAATGGGGTTAAGGGACAGTGGTGCCTGTTGGATCAGTCTGCTAAGATTCCGTGATCAGTTGAGAAAGACGGATAGCGAAGGTGCAGGTGCTGCGTGCTGAGTGTAAAGGGGGCAGAAGGGCTCAAGCCAGAGATCGAAGGATTTAGCGCAGAGATTCAGGGCGCCGTCCAAGCTGAGCTTGAATTGATGCTTAGTTCCCCCTTCTTTGCACAGAGTCATCGATGCAAAAGCTTTCTGCGCTATGTTGTCCTGCAGACTCTCTCGGGGAACGCAAGCGAGCTTAAGGAACGAGCGATTGGAACAAGCGTCTTCGGCCGCGCAAACGACTACGATACCGGCGAGACTTCCATCGTGCGCGTTACGGCCAATGAGGTGCGCAAACGAATCGGGCAGTATTATCGGGATTCCCGGGGCGATCATTCAATTCAAATAGAGCTCCCCAAGGGCGCCTATTTGCCGGAGTTCAGAATTCAGCCTTCGAGACGGGCCAACACTTTTGCCGAGCACGCTTCCTTAGAATCACTTATTCAGGAGCCCATAACAGCAGAAATCCGCTCGACAGTGGAGACCCGTCGGTCATCTATTGAAGGCTCGGAAGTGACGGCCAAGGATCAATCATCGGTTGCGCGTAGCGAAACACCGCGAAGACAAAGTGCTCGAAAGGTGGTCGTCTATCTCGCAATCCTTCTTCTATTCCTTGGTTCTGGCGCTGCGATTTTCGGGATATGGAAGATCGGTAGGCCCAAGGCTGCTCCCCAGGTATTGGAAGCCTTTTCGCACCCGAAGGCACCAGTTCTCATATGTATTGATACGCATGATCTCCATCTTCCTGCCATTTCATCGCCCGACAGTCAGAGATTCATCGATAAGGTACTCCTGAAGCAAATCATTTCGCTCGATGATGCCGCGGTCCTCTCCTCAATGGCTGGCATGTTGGGAAAGATGGGTATTCCGTTCAGGGTGGTTGGAGCTGAAGAGACATCCCTCACGGAATTTCGGAGGCAACCCGTCATCCTTATCGGCGCTATCGACAACAAATGGACGATTCTGCTGACGCAAAACCTACGATATCGGATTGAAGTCGCAAATCCGCCTGGCTCGGGATCCAATAAGGAACCAATCGCCTCGATTGTGGACTCTGAGCAACGCGGAAACGTTCCGTGGACCGTTGACTTATCAATCCCCTATGCTGCTTGGAAAACCGATTACGCCATCGTGGCCAGGGTGGACGACCCGACGACGGGAGTTCCAGTGCTTATCGAAGCCGGATTGGGCAACAACGGAAGCATTGCTGCGAGTGAATTGATCACCTCGGGCGCATTAGTGGCTAGACTCGCTGTCGAATCACCCTGCAAGAACAAGTCCAACTTCGAAGCTGTAATTGGGACAGATATCATTGACACCAAACCCGGCCCCCCGCACATTCTCCGCCTCGCCTGCTGGTAATCCTTCTTCCTGTCAGTGCAAGCGACCCTTGTAAAGGGATCACACAGGTCGTGTCGTGGCTGCGCGCGTCGCTTTTTTGCAGGTGATCTCCATCCGCGAAACATGAGGTTCCGGAATGAAGCTTGGGGGGCCATCCATGAGCTATTCCCTCACCAACTTGATGTGCCGGGTCATTGACGAGAGCGCTAACAGGACTCCGAACATGGCGGCGGCAAGGATTTCAAAGTAGACGGGTGCTCCTAGATTCACCACCGCACCTCCGAGAAAAGCGCTGAGGATTCCACCCGTCCTCCCGATCGCAAGCGCCGACGCTACTCCGGTTGCCCTCACGCGAGTTGCATACATGTCAGCCGCTAGGGCATAGAGCGTAGTCTGCACGGCGTTTACAAACAGACCGTGCGCAGCGACTGCTATGAAGAGGATTCCTCGAGGCATTGTGGATGCTGCCATAAGAATACCGATGAGTGCGGCGGAACCCACGGAAAAAGCCGCGCCAACAAGTAGTGGCGTTCGAGACCCTTTGACGCTGATCCATACTCCGAAGGACAATGCGCCGAGAATTCCACCGAAGTTATAGAGGGCCAGTCCCTGGCTGGCTTGTTTGAGGCTGAAGCCATGGGCATTCAGGACGCTCGGCAACCAATTGAATGCGAGATAGACCGAAGTGAGACAACAAAAGAAGGCCATCCAGAGAGCAGTTGTGTCCCGCGCAAGACCAGGCTCGAATAGATTGAGTGGGCTCGATTTCCCAGGAGAGCTGCTGTTAGTGGGCTGATGTATTGAAGCACCGGACGGGATCGCCCGTCCGATGCTTTGAAGTACGTTTCTGAGTTCCGAGATACGCAATGGATCTTTCGCCAGAAATCGTGGCGATTCTGGAAGCCACAACGCGAGGAACGCCAGAAGCACGATAGGCGAGAGTCCACCGATCACGAAGAGAAGCCGCCAACTATGCAGGACCAGGACCTGTGCGGAAATCAGGCCTGCGATCAAGCCCCCAATAGGTACACAAACGATCGCAAGGGTAATGGCCACCGGCCTTCTTTTCAATGGAGTGAATTCGGCGGTGAGAGTTGCCGCATTTGGCAGCGCCCCGCCGATGCCCAGGCCGGCGATGAAACGCAAAACCATAAGAGAAGCCTCAGAGAATGCGAAGCTGGCGCCAAGGGTAGCAACCCCGAAGATCATGACGTTTAGCAGAATTGCAACACGTCGTCCATAACGGTCACCTACCAATCCGCCCATCACGCTTCCAAGAGTGATGCCTATCAGGCCCAGTCCGAGAACAGGCGCGAAGCTTGCCCGAGATATTGCCCATTCCTTTGCGATGGCCGGAATCGCGAATCCCATCATCTGAATGTCCATGCCGTCGAAGACAACGGTCATCGCGACAAGAAAGACGATCAGCTTTTGCCGCAATGTCCATGGTCCATAATCCAGAAGGGCCCCGAGGTCAGTCGGCGCGGTAGGCGGGGTATTGTTCACTGGGGTATTCGTCCTTCGTATTATGTGTCACATTCGCTTTTGGCAGGACCAATGGTGTCATAAGTTATATGTCTCTGGCTAGCATCCACACATACAGTAAAACGCTTTACGCCACGGAGTATGTCAGCCTTGCGAATCTTGTATAGCTGGATTGCATCGCCGGATCGACCCACTTTCTCCCAATGCACGACTCCAGCGTCTTTGAAACGGATCCACCAAATGTCGGAGCCTGGCTCCTTCTCGAAGACTCCTCGTTCCTTGCGAACCACCTTCCTCGGCATAGGAATCTGCCTGCTGAACGCGATCCTAGCAAAGTCGGAACAAAGTGGCACCCAAGGTGGCACCAGCACCCATTCTGAGCACTTCAGTGATCGAGGTTTATTGCTATAACTTATTGATTCTATGGTGCCCGGAGGGGGACTTGGTCTTCGAAGGACCATTGATCCTTTGCAAGTTATTGATTCTGCATTGAGCCACACGAGCCAAAATAGGCAAAAGAGCATACTGTGGGCACAATTTGGGCACACTGGATTGGGGTGAACCTCTCTGTTGAGACAATTTCCAATTGGCACACTCGCCGCTTAAGCGTAAGCGTCCAGAGTTCCCCTCTTTCCTAGGCGCGCTCCGGAGCAGAAGATCGCCACATGGTGCAGGCAGAGGATTCGAGTCCAGGGCGTCGAGTGCGCAGGTGGCGATCGGTACCGTAGAAGCGTCACATCGTTCAGCTGAGCATGGAGCCGGGCGCAAGTGTTGCCGAAGTGGCCCGGGCATACGGGTTGAACGCCAACCAGGTGTTTAAGTGGCGACGGGCATTTGA
>JANXQR010000779.1 GCA_025353435.1 Acidobacteriota bacterium
CGCACTTTGCTCGCGTATTCTTCCGTGTTGGCGTCATCGGTGCCGCGAGGCCTTTTCGGTAGCGTCAAGATTGACCGCGGTGAGCGTGTCCCTTGTTCGAACGGGCTCACACGAGCAAGTTGAGGACTGAATGGGCACCAACCGCAAACCGCACGATGAAGGCCGATTGGTTTGTCCAAAGTGTGGCCAGCAAGCCATGCGCCGCGAATTCAGAACAGGCTTTCTGGAGCTGGCCTTTTTTCCGCTGCTCCACTTGTATCCATGGGAATGTGCGCACTGCCGGACCCGGACGCTCTTCAGAGTGCGTGGTCGGCACAAGATATCGAACCATTAACGGCCTGCCCCGGCGCTTTCCAGAACCCCGCCAAATTTCTTCTTTATAATCCTGAGATTCAACTCAGTTTCTGGGAGCGACTTGTGCCGATTTCTCGATTTGCGCCTTCGAGCGCCATTTCTTTTTGCCTCGCAGCCTTGGTCCTCATCCCTTCAGCAGTTGGCCAGTCTGCAACTCCCGCTCCCGCGCCGCCGGTGATCTATGTCAAGGCCGGCCATCTCTTTGACTCGACCAGCGACAATTTTCGCGACAACGTGGTTCTGGTCATCGAAGGCGAGCGCATCAGCAAGGTGCTTTCCGCCACGGAGGCCGGCATTCCCGCCGGCGCCAAGGTGATCGATCTCTCCCAGGGCTGGGTGCTGCCCGGGCTCATCGATTGCCACACGCACCTCTCCTTCCGCGCCGACCAGTACGACCCCATCAACCAGGTAAAACTTACGCCGTTTGACGCCGGCTTCTACGCGGTGGTGAATGCGCAGCGCACACTGCTCGCCGGCTTCACCAGCGTGCGTGACGTGGGCTCGCCGCCCTTTCTCGCCGTCGACCTGCGCCGCACTATCGACGAAGGCTTTATCCCCGGCCCGCGCGTCGTCGCCAGCGGCCCGGGCATTTCCATTACCGGCGGGCACGGCGACATGAACGGATTCGCTCCCGGCGTCGAATACAGCATGTTCCCCGCCGAGCGCGACTTTGGCATCGTCGACGGCCCCGAGCAGATGCGCCAAACTGTTCGCGCGCAAATCAAGTACGGTGTCGACGTCATCAAGATTCTTGCGACAGGCGGCGTGCTCTCTCAGGGCGACAAGCCCGGCGCCGAGCAGCTTA
>JANXQR010000811.1 GCA_025353435.1 Acidobacteriota bacterium
CGAAATCGTACGCGAAAGCAAGGTGCCCGTGATGGTCGACTTCTGGGCCTCATGGTGCGGCCCCTGCCGCATGGCCGCGCCCCACGTGGCGCAAGTCGCGAAAGACATGGCGGGCCGCGCAGTGGTGCTCAAGGTCGACACCGAGCGGCATCCCGAGTTGGCCGCGCGCTACCAGGTGCAGGGCATCCCCAACTTCGCCGTGTTTGTGAACGGCAAACTGCAGTTTCAGCAAGCCGGATTGGTCGACGCCAGCACTATGAAAAGCTGGCTGGCCCGCGCCGCTTAGTTTTCTGTCGAATAAGCGCGCCACACTTCGCCCTAGGCAGGAATGTCACCAAACTCTTCTGGATGCTGCGACACATATACGAAGAGAAGTCCCGTCAGATCGTTCGGATACGCAAAGAACTCATTGTCGATCTCCGACAGGTTCTCCTCAATTTCCTGCGAAAACTCAGATGCAGTCGTCCTGACCTCCTCGGGATCGGTAGGCAGTCCGGAAGGAAATGCGGTTGCAATTGCGTGCCTGCAAATTTCCGCGGTTTTGCTCGCACCGATCATGTCCAGAGCCTCCGCCACGAACCCCGCAGATTCAGCGCTCTCGTTTTGAAAGTACTGGGAAAATCCGCCGTTGTTCACTTCCGACTCGACCGCCCAGATTGCCGAGAACACTTTCTGCGGCGTGGATTGGGCAATGAAATCCTGCTTCCCGAACGCCGTCCGATCCGACTCCGAAAGACTCACCAGAAAGCTGTTCTTGTCCATTCGAGATCTCCCTGACTGAATATTCGCAGACCTGGGTGTCTTCCGGCTCCAATTCCCTTCCCCTCTGTCGTGTATCTTGCCGAATAGAGCCATGCCCATCTTCGCCGCCATCGATATCGGTTCCAACTCCGTCCGCCTCAAGATCGCCCGCGTCGTCGCCCACCAACTCAAATCCCTCCATGAAGACCGCGAGGTCACTCGCCTCGGCGCCAGCGTATTCGAGACCGGCCTGGTCTCCCCGGAGGCCATGGCCAACACCTTGAGAGCCCTCAAGCGGTTCCAGAGAGCAGTCCAGTCCCACGCCGTCGATAAGATCCGCGTCGTCGCCACCTCCGCCATGCGCGATGCCCGCAACGGCCCCGCTTTTCAAGCCTGGGTCAAGGCTGAAACCGGCTGGGACATGGAGATCATCTCCGGCCTCGAAGAAGGCCGCCTCATCCACCGCGGCGTCATGAGCGCCGAGCAAGGCGCCGGCGGCCGCGTCCTTCTCATCGACCTCGGCGGCGGCAGTTGCGAAATCACCCTCAGCGAGCACAAGCGCATCAAGGAAACCATCAGCGTCCCCCTCGGCGCCGTGCGTCTCACCGGCGAATTCCTCTCCGCCGACCCCGCCCCGCCCGACGGCCTCGCCCAGATGCGGCACTTCATCGCCCGTGAACTCCGCCGCGCCCGCCGCCGCGTGCAGCCGGAAAACGTGTCGCTGGTCATCGGCACCTCGGGCACCGCCGCCGCACTCTCTGATGCATGCGCCGCCGTCGCCAAGGCCGCCGGTCCGGCAAAAAAATCACCGCGCCGCTCCACAACACGCGCCACCTCAACGCCCCCCATCGCCCCCACGCCCATCGTCCGCAAACTCGCCGCCAAAATCGCCAGGCTCTCTCTCGCTGAGCGCGAAACCATTCCCGGCATCGGCCCCCGCCGCGCGGAAATCATCGTCGCCGGCTCGCAAGTCTTCGCCGAACTCCTCGAATCCTTCGACCTCCCCGGCTTTCGCTACTCCCCGCTCGGCCTCCGCGACGGCATCCTCGTCCAGATGCTGGCCGAAACCGACGCCCGCGCCAGCGGCCACCGCGAATTCGAGCAGGAGCGCTGGGAAAGCGTCCTCGCCACTGCCAAACGCTACGGCGTCGACCCGCGCCAGGCCGAGCCCGTCCGAGCCCACGCCCTGCAGCTCTTCAAGGAGCTCAAGCCCCTCCACGGCCTGCCCCCCGAGTACGAAAACTGGCTCGCCGCTGCCGCCATTCTCCGCGACACCGGCAAGTTCATCAATCACCAGGGCCACCACCGCCACTCCCAATACATCATTTCCAGCTCGGAAATCTACGGCTACACGCCCGTCCAGCGCACCCTCGTCTCCGCCATCGCCCGCTACCTCGGCAAGAGCCGCCCCCAGCCCGGCGACCGCGCCATGCGCAACATCCCCGCCGACGAGCACAAAAACGTCTTCCGCGCCGTGGTGATCATGCGGCTCGCCGTCGCGCTAAATCAGGACCGCGCCAGCGACGTGCTCCGCGTGGCCGCGCGCCTCTACCCCAAGCGCGTCTACCTCGAAGTCAAGCCAGGACGCACCGGAGCCGAGTTGGAATTGTGGTCTTTGCGAAAAGAAGCGGCTTACTTCCGGGAAGTCTTCGGCCGCGAGCTCTTGGGAACGCTCGCGTAGAGCAGCCGGCAGGTCCGCGGGTCAACCAGCCACTGCAGCCGCGGCGGATGGTTGTCCATATCCACGCGTGCAATCGAGCCTTTGCGCAAGCGGATCGCCGCACCGCCGTTGCCCGTCACCATCTTGCCCAGAAATTGAAATAGATTGGGATTATGTCCCACCACCAGCACGCCCTCGCGGTTTGCGTACCTGGCCAGCAGGTTCTGAAAGGCCCCATACTCCGCATTCGGCCCGAGCGCGGGACTGATCTCC